>DKER01000022.1 GCA_002452555.1 Fidelibacterota bacterium UBA6817
ACTGGCTACCGGCTACCGGCTACCATTCATTCCTCTGTTCGTTTCCGTTCATACGTTTTGCCTAAATCCACCTTATGACAATACTCTGAATTCCAGCTTTTAAGAAATTTTTCAGAGATACGCTGAGATAGTTTATCATTTTCCAGGATTATTCCCAGATTTCTGCCGTTATGAAAATAACTTTTAGACCAGTTTGATGTCCCCATCCAGGTGATTTTCCTGTCTACCGTCATGAACTTGCAATGTTCAACCCGGGCAAAGCCGATATATCCTTCTGATGATTCAGGGATTGTGGAAAATTTTATATCAATATTTGGAACGGCATGAAGAGATTTAATATAGTCGATCCTTGGAGAATAATAGTTCCAGTCAGACAAAATAATGTGGATCTTCACACCGCGTGCAGCAGCTCTGCGAAGGGCAAAATCGAGTGTTTCATAAAGTTCACGCCGTGACAGGGGAGAATAACTCAGCAATTGAATCTGAATAGATTCTGCGGCAGAGTTGATCAGCCTTACCAACTGTGATTCATCCCAATTCGGCAGATAATGGATGATCTTAGGGTTACTGGCTGTGGGAATGACCGTTATTTTCCCGTAAACCTCTGATTTTAACTCATAACGCTGCAGTTTGTCTGAAGGTTTCAGTGTTTGTAAAATTGACTCAATATCAGCATTTTCAGCCGAAAGTTTCCAATCAAGTTCAAAAATCTGTCCGTAAAATTCAGCAATATCTTTATCAGCAATGCGAACACCCAGTTCATGGATATGTTTCAGGGCACGCCAGTCAAAATTCTGTGAACCAAGGAAGAGTTCCTTTCCGTCAACCAAAAAATATTTTGCGTGGAGCACACCTCCCGTAATATCAGTAAGGTTATAAACATGGACGGAAATGTTTTCATGGTTATTGAGTTCATCAGCCGTTTCCGGATAGGTTTTATACATATTGCCGTCAATGATAAAACGGACCATTACGCCGCGGTCAGCTGCGTCATAGACGGCTGACAAAACCGGTTCAAGCGCTTCTCCTTCCTTATGTGAGATATAAAACTGTCCGAAATCCAGACTCTTGTTTGCAGATCCGATCATTTCCAGCCATACAGCCGTTGTATTGCGAATATCCGGATTATCCAGACTTGTTTCAACCGGAATACTTTCGACCAATTCAATAGAATCACTTGCAAACAGGAAAAATGGAAGAAAAAATAACGTAATACATGTAAGACTTTTTTTCATGATTGAACCTTTACTATTTGTATGTATACACCAATACATCCAATTATCAGCTTTAAATTTAGTCAGTAAAATGTAAACTATTTTTAATAAAGAAACATGTTATAAATAATATTGCAATCGGGATCAATCCATGCAGAAATATATTTTAAAAATTTAAAATCAGAATATTATAAAACCCTTACAACATTATTATTTAAAGAATATCTGCCATTTTAAAATCTCAATATATCAAACATAACACCGGAATATTCAAATCTATTTCAGGGGATAGACTCCTTTGAAAATTCAAGGAT
Source organism: Fidelibacterota bacterium UBA6817 (assembly GCA_002452555.1). Classification (GTDB taxonomy): domain Bacteria; phylum Fidelibacterota; class Fidelibacteria; order Fidelibacterales; family Fidelibacteraceae; genus Fidelibacter. The sequence goes on from DKER01000022.1 coordinate 1,529, forward strand.
AATTTTTACATTGTTCACGTTAAAATAATCATTGGGAAAGCATGATGATAAAAAAATATCTTATTATATTTTTTCTATTTTTCGGTCTCTTATATCCTGTTTCCGGATCGGAAAAAGGGAAGGTATATCTGGTTGTCGGTTCAGATACTGCCATCTGGGACGGGCTTGGCATATCAATTTACGATAATCGTTATTTCAAGGGTGCTCTTTATGCGGACCCGGCCGGAAACGGATATGCGGTTATGGATACATCTTTCCGCCATCAGTTGCGGGATTCTTACGGAACTCCCATGAAAATGACATGGTGGATGATGGCCGGTAATGTGTACCGTCTATCCAGAAATTGCAATATTCCCATTCGGAACAATATCACTCTCTACCTGATGAAAAAATATCATCAGAATGCCATAAATCTTTATGATGACCGTTTAACCCTTCATTATCACAATTATTACTGGTCCGATTTTACGGGTGACGGAATCTATCATTACAATCAGGGACTGGATTTTACATTGAATCTGGATGATTATGAATATACACTCAATACATATCTCATTGAAGATGGTGTTTTCCCTGTATCGTTTCGCAGCGGCTGGCACTATATGGATAATGCCTGGCAGGCCTATCAGGAACGGTTCATACCATTTGATATGTCCAATGCATATCCTGCCAAAGGAGGAGACTACAACGAACCGACAAACAACATCATTGACTGGTCCCAATCGCCTGCTGCATTTGTGCCATATCATCCCAATGAAAACAATTACCAGATTGAAGGGGATCTGAAACAGTGGCGCCTTCGTTCTGTTTGCTTTACCAGCATTAATTACACGCGGCAACAATTGGAAATTATGTTTCAGGAAGCGGCCAACGGCAACGATCAGATGGTCTGTCTCTGGTCTCACCTGCCTCAGACGGATTTTATATACGGTATGGAAAAGTTGAATGAATTTGCCAATGAGTTTGCAAACCAGTATGGTGTGGAATTCATGTACTGCAAGGACACAGAGGCCATGCGGCTGTGGATCAACCCGGAAGATACAATCCCTCCCGTTTTGGCTGTCAATGAAATTGTTGAACCGGACGGGATCCGTTATTCCATAGAAACGGACGGTCCGATCTTTCAAACAGAAGAACCGTATGTGGCCATCAAAACCGTATACGAGACCTATAAGCGTCTTGATTGCAATATTACCGGCGAGAACCGATGGGAAACGATTGAACCCATACCCGCAGATCGACTGGCAAAGGTTTCTGTGGCTGTCTGCGACAG
>DKER01000121.1 GCA_002452555.1 Fidelibacterota bacterium UBA6817
AGGCAGCTGAAGAGATTGGAAACGGATCCATAGGCGTGAAGGCGGACGTTCTGGATAAAACGTCTGTTTATGAAGCTTGGCAGTTTGTTCAGAATCATTTGGGAGATCCTGATATCCTTATTAACGGAGCAGGGGGTAACCATCCGAAAGCGACAACAACAGACACGCTGACTTTTTTCGAACTTCCCCCGGATTCGCTTCGCTTTGTAAATGAGTTGAATCTGCTGGGGACAATTATTCCTTCGCAGGTTGCCGGAAAAATGTTTGCTGAAAAAAAGAAGGGTATAATCCTGAACATATCATCCATGAATGCTTTTCGGCCTTTAACCCGGATTCCGGCTTACTCTGCCGCAAAAGCAGCCGTGAGTAATTTTACGCAATGGCTGGCAGTCCATATGGCTCAGAATTATTCTCCAGAAATTCGTGTTAATGCAATTGCACCGGGATTTTTTCTCACGGCTCAGAATCGATTCCTCCTGACTGATGAAAAAACAGGTCGTTTAACGGACAGGGGGCGGAAAATTCTGGAACACACGCCTATGAACCGGTTCGGGAATCCGGACGATCTGGCAGGAACGGTTCAATGGCTCATATCTGATGCATCCCGTTTTGTCACAGGCATTGTGGTTCCGGTCGATGGCGGATTTTCAGCTTACAGTGGTGTATAAAAGGAGTTTAGGTATGAAATTAAGCTTCAGATGGTATGGCCCGGATGATCCTGTCTCCCTGCTTCATATTCGGCAGGTTCCGGTTATCCGTGGGATTGTTTCTGCCCTGTATCACATTCCCGTGGGTGAAACCTGGCCATTGAAAGGTATTCTGACTCTGAAAGCCCGTATCGAAGAATCCGGATTTGAGTGGACTGCCATTGAAAGCATCCCGGTCCATGAAGATATCAAACTGGGAAATACCCAAAGAGATCACTGGATTGACAAATACTGTGACAGTATAAGAAACATGGGAAAAGCCGGTATTCCGGTTTTGTGCTACAATTTTATGCCCGTTTTCGACTGGACCCGGAGCACGCTTGATATGAAACTTCCGGATGGATCAACGTGCCTGGCCTACGATCATGATACGATCAGTCGCGTTGATATTAAAAAGGGGACGTTTTCGCTTCCGGGATGGGCAACTGCTTATGAAAAGGATGCTTTGAATCGCCTTATGGATGCTTACAGCGAACTGACGGAAGAGGATTTGTGGCAAAATCTCGGTTACTTTCTGAAACGCGTAATACCGGTTGCAGAGGAATCAGGTGTCCGGATGGGAATACATCCCGATGATCCTCCCTGGTCAATCTTTGGACTTCCCCGTATAATCTGCCGCGAAGCGGATCTGGACCGGTTTTTGAATATTGTGAACAGTCCGTCAAACAGTCTGACCCTGTGTACCGGTTCATTGGGACCGGACGAACAAAATGATATGGTCCGTATGACTGATAAATACGCCGGCAAAAACCGGATTGTATTTGCTCATATACGCAATATTAAACGCACCGGCCCCTTCAGCTTTCATGAAACAGCCCACCCGACTGCCTGCGGAGATGTCAACATTATCGGAGTTTTAAAAATGTATCATAAACATAACTTCACCGGTGTTTTGCGACCGGATCACGGCCGAATGATATGGAATGAAACCGGAAAACCGGGTTACGGGTTGTATGACAGATCGCTTGGCGCTATGTATATTGCCGGAATCTGGGAAGGGCTAAACCGTGATTAAAATGCGTCAAATAAATATATTCAGCGTGAAAATATTATTTGTAAATTTGTATGACATGTTATATATTGAACTTAGAAAAAATCCTAAATAGTTAGGGAGGTCATATGAAACAGATTTCATTAAAGGGAAAAACAGCCATTGTAACCGGCTCAATTCAGGGTATCGGTTTTTTGACGGCAAAAACACTTGCTGAAGCGGGAGCAAACGTTGTGATCAATAATCACAGGGATCCGGAAACGCTGGAAGAGCGGGCTGAAGAAATCCGTAAAGCCGGTGGCAGATGTAAAGCTGTCGTTGCAGATTGTACAAACAAAGAAGAAATTAAAAAATTGGTTGACACTGCCCTGGAATGGGGCGGGTCTATTGATATTCTGGTCAATAATGCCGGCGGTCTTATAAAAAGGGTTCCCGTTGCTGAGTTTAATGAAGAACATTTTCAGACGGTATTTGATGTAAATCTGAAAAGTGCTTTTATGGTTACGTCAGCGGTAATTCCCCATATTACAAAAAACGGCTGGGGGAGGATTATTAATCTGTCCAGTCAGGCTGCTCATGACGGCGGCGGTCCCGGTGCAGCAGCGTACGCTGCTGCCAAAGGCGGTATCTGGACATTTACAAAAGGTGTGATCAAAGAGGTCTCATCATCAGGCGTTACCGTAAATGCCGTTTCTCCCGGATTTATTGCCGGGACAGATTTTCATAATACGTTCACCTCAATGGAAGTCCATGAAAAGGTTAAAGGAATGATTCCTTTGAAACGACTGGGCGCACCGGAAGATATTGCCAATGTGATTCTTTTTCTTGCTTCTGACCTGGGCGGCTATGTGAACGGGCAAAGTATTCAGGTCAACGGCGGACTGTACATGCCGTAAGAAACCTTGACCATGTTCACTGAGGATATTGAATGAAGAAATTCTTAACGATAATAATCCTTGCAGTCCTTTCTTTTGGACTGATATCCTGCACCGGAGATAAAACCGCTTCAGACAGGTTACATAAAGTGGCTCTTACGGATGATGAGGTTCGGGACATAAATGCTCTTATCGGAAAGAATGGTTTGATTACCCGGTCATATAATATCCTGAAGGACGAAACAGACAGGGCGCTGTCACACGGAATTGATGTTCCGCCGCCGGGTGAATCAGGCGGTTATGAACATGAAAAACACAAACAAAACTACCGGGATATGAAAAATGCCGGTATCATGTTCAGGTTGTCCGGGGATGAAAAGTATGCCCGATTTATCAGGAATATGTTGGATGCGTATGCAGATATGTATCCTGAACTGGGACCTCATCCTCTGTCCTATAACCAGAGGCCCGGCAAACTTTTTCATCAAATGTTGAATGAAACGGTCTGGCTGCTGAATACGGCACAGGCTTATGACAGCATTTACGATTGGCTTACTCCGGAAGACCGTCAAAAATTTGAAGAGAATATTTTTAACCTTATGGTTTACTGGTTTACCGTGGAAAATCCTCATGAAATAGACAGAATCCACAATCACGGAATGTGGACAGCTGCTTCCGTGGGTATGATTGGCTATGTTGTGGGTAATCAGGATTGGGTTAACATGGCTCTTTACGGTTCAAAAAAGGACGGAACCGGCGGGTTTCTTGCTCAGATTAATGAACTATTTTCTCCCGACGGTTATTATATGGAAGGGGCATATTATGTTCGTTATGCCATGAGACCCTTTCTCTTTTTTGCCGAAGCCATCGAAAAAAATCAGCCTGAACTGAAGATTTATGAATTTAGAGACCGGCTGATCAGGAAAGTATTTTATTCAGCATTGCAAATGACCTATCCGAATGGAGCTTTCATTCCGGTTAATGATGCTTCCCGCTCCATGGATATAAAGGCGCCGGGTATGCTGTATGGAACAAGTTTATTGTATTACCGATATGGTCCTGATGATAATCTTTTGGGAATTGCAGATATTCAAAACAGTGTTTATCTCAATGCTGCGGGCGTAAAATTGGCGAAAGATTATGAAAGCAAACCTGTTAAACGGCCTACATGGACGTCAGTGGAGTTTACTGATGGCGCCGACGGCAAACAAGGCGGTTTTGGATTGCTGCGAACCGGAGAAGGTGATGATCAGACTGTTCTCGGAATGAAATATGGGGTTCACGGGCTGGGACACGGCCATTTTGATAAACTGCATTTCGTGTTCTGGAATCAGCGGAGAGAAATTATCCATGATTACGGATTTAGCCGCTGGGTAAATATTGAACCGAAATTCGGCGGCCGATATTTACCGGAAAATGAAACGTGGGCAAAACAAACAGTTGCTCATAATACAGTAGTTGTGGATGGGAAATCCCAAAATAACGGGAATCGTAAAGCGGCGGATAAAATGCATGCTGACCGGTTCTTTTTTCATGCAGACAATCCGGCTCTGCAGGTTATGAGTGCCCGTGCGGATGATTATTATCCCGGTGTTAAGATGCAAAGGACCCTCTTTCTGGTAGAAGATCAAGCGTTGGAATACCCTGTGGTCGTTGATATTTTTCGGATTAAATCAGATAAAATTCATACATATGATCTTCCGCTCCATTACAGGGGCCAGTACATGGCCTCATCCTTTGAATTAAGGAATCATAGAGATCAATTGAAACCTCTCGGGGCTGATTTCGGATATGAACACATCTGGAATGAAGCTGAAGCCGAACCTGAGACATCCGGCTGGGTTACATGGCTGGATGGTTATCGGTACTATACATGGATTTTCAGCGGTACCGGTGATTCAAAATTTTTCTTTGGCAGACTGGGTGCCAATGACCCGAACTTCAATCTGATCGTTCATCCCCTGTATATTCTTCGACAGAGCGGAAAAGATCATGTTTATGCATCTGTTATTGAACCGCATGGGTATTTCAGTGAAGCTGAAGAAGTCAGCCGCCAGGCAGACAGCATTATTCGTTATGTAAAAGTCCTGTCACATAATGACACAGGTACAGTTGTTCAAATTAATGGACAGAATAATCTTGAATGGATTGTTACGGTATACAATGGTGATAAACCGGATCCGGAAGCAGAACATGAAGTTTATGTAAGAAATCAGAAAATTCAGTGGATAGGGAATTATTCGCTGAAAAAATATTAATAAAAACAGGAGACTGGCTATGAAATTAAAAGGCCTCAGATGGTGGATAATCGCATTAATTGGATTGGCTACGATTATCAACTACATTGATCGTAGTACGCTTGCAGTTATGTGGCCCAGTATTTCCAGTGATCTGGGCATGACAAAATCAGATTATGCAATCATTTTGAACGTTTTTATGATTGCCTATGCGTTTGGGCAGACATTTTCAGGTAAACTCTTCGATATTGTGGGAACTCGGGTTGGTTACGTCATTTCTATTGTGGTTTGGGGACTCTCATCATTTTTTCACTCTGTTGCAAGAGGGATCCTGTCTTTCAGTTTTTTTAGAACAACTTTAGGACTAGCAGAAGCGGGGAACTGGCCTGGTGCTGTAAAAAGCAATGCTGAATGGTTTCCTGTTAAAGAACGTGCTATTGCCCAGGGAATCTTTAATTCCGGCGCTTCGATGGGGTCTGTGATTGCTCCCCCGTTAATTGCCACTCTTTGGGCAGCATTCGGATGGAAAATTACGTTTATGATTGTCGGATGTTTCGGTCTGATATGGGTAATTCCCTGGCTCATTATTAATAAAAAAGGACCAAAAGAACACCCCTGGATTACTGAAGAAGAACGGGAATATATTCTGTCAGGACAACCGGATGGAAAAGTTGATACATCTAAACAAAAGGGTTTAAAACTTGGGCAGCTGTTGAAATTTAAAGAATCCTGGTCTGTTTTGGTTTCACGTTTCTTTCTTGAACCGATATGGTGGCTGTTTGTTGGCTGGATGCCAATTTACTTAGCGGATGTATATGGTTTTAATGTTAAGCAAATCGGTTTTTTTGCATGGGTTCCCTATGTAGGTGCCGCGATTGGTAGTATTCTGGGCGGAATCTATGCCGGTCGTTTAATGCATAAGGG
>DKER01000047.1 GCA_002452555.1 Fidelibacterota bacterium UBA6817
CACAATACCAGCAGTTGTGATTGCATCTGTTGGTGGGTTTTATGCGGATATGCACAGGGGCAAGAACAGCAGGATTTTCAGCAGGCAGAGAATCCAGTTTATCCTTAAAATGAAATATTTTATATTTTGTATATTTCTGGCTCATATATTATTCCGCTTTTTTATTAACGAACAGATAGTTGCTCATATCTTTGTTATGCATAAGTTCTGAGTTCTCTTTCAATTCCAGAACATAACCGAGTTCTTCAAAAAACCGGAAAACATGCTCATGCTCTTTCATGCTGATATCCAGTTCGATATAGACCTCTTTTGCTTTCAGAAGTGTTTCCTTCATTCCTGCCAGAACTTTAGGCTCGTTGCCGTCAACGTCAATTTTTATTTTTGTGGGAACCGGCGCATCGTATAGCTTTATAAAGTCATCTATGCTCATAGTAAGGCATTGCATGGTAAAAGACTTTTCTTTGTTGATATTATAAGGCGGTTCCCCGCCGACGTTATTGAAAGCTCCGCCTTTGGTGAACTCGCGTACAAAAAAAGTTTCCAGCCCTGTACCGCTGTCCGCAGCCAAAGGAACTATGGTGCACCTGTCCAGTATCCCGTTCATAAAAAGATTTTCATAAAGAACCTGAATGTTGTTCAGTTCCGGTTCAAAGCTGAACACACGCAGTTTTTTGTGAACAGCGGCAGAATAAACGGAATACATGCCTACATTTGCCCCTATATCATAGAAAACGTCGTCGTCTTTAAAGCCGTTTATCCAGTCGATGATCATGCGTTCTTCGTCAAAAAGCGATTTGGCACGCCACAGAAGCCTTCCGTGGTCGCTTTTAAAAAGTGCCGTGCTGCCTCCGCCAAGATCCACCTCTATACACGAATGAAGCTTCTGCCTCAATTCAATTGCCAGCCTGTTGTTTGAGTTGAGCCTGAACAGAAATATTATAATATCCGCCGCTCTTCTCAGTATCCTGACAGCAATATTCGGTTTATACCCGAACTGGGCATGTTTCTTAGGATTTGTATCAAAAATTCCCATTATATAGCTCCACTCAATTTTTTCCGTAGCACGCTTTGCAGATCATAGGGATATCACCTTTAAGATGTGTCTTTCTGAACTCTTCAAAAACTTCGCCAAACCATAGTTTGTTAAAATCTTCATATCTCCCCAGATTCATAATGGACGGATCCGCTATTATGCAGCAGGGAACGATATATCTGTCTGAAGTGAGCAAAAATCTTTCAAAAGGCCAGAAACATATATTCTCATCGGAAAATCTGTCGGCAGCGAACCAGAAAGTGAGTTCCACCCCGCAGTCCGACGCTTTTTCTGTGACATTTTCTATCCATTCGCCGCCCATGTTGAAAAGCCGCTGCCCTTTGTTATCAACGGCAACGCTTGAGGTATTGAACCAGTCGCGCAGTTCCAGACTCATGGTCAGTCTTTTAAACCCCATCTCGGCGGCAATTTCAACAAGACCCGCCGCCTCGTGAATATTCTGCTGCTGAAGAACGCTCCACATGCGGGTCATATCAATGCCGGTTTCTCTGCAATACCCGTTTAGCTTCTTACAATTATCAACTATCCTGTTAAAATCGGCGCCTGTTCTTATCTTTTCAAACGTTTCTTTTGTTGCGCCGTCAAATGAAACCTGTAATTCTCCGACATTCGCGTCTATGATCCTTTTATAGTTTTCATTCAGGTGCAGAACGGAACCGTTGGTAGTTGTCCTGACCCAGATATACCTTTCGGAAGCATATTTAACCATGTCAGGAAATTCTTTCTGCAAAAAAGGTTCGCCTATCCCCTGTATCTTTATTTCAACAAGTCCGTACTGGTCGTCAATAAAACTCTTAAAATCATCCAGCGAAAGATCCTCCGCTCTTGAATATCTGCCGTAAGACGGAAACAGACAATGGGCGCACCTGAAATTACACCTGCTGACGTTCTCTATGTCCGCTTTAACAGGCATGTAATCCACTTTGACCTTTTTCCCTGATGCTTTAAATTTCGTATAATTTTCAAGGCGTTCAGGATATTTTTCAAATCCGGAGTTCATCATGGCGTCATATCTGACGGAGTCTGGCTTTGGGACAGGCAAAGAGAATTTCAAACTGCACCTTTTATAAAACGGAATATTTTCTGAAATTTCATTACAAAAACATATTATATTTTATCGGATACAATATCAATAATATAAGGCTCCGATGATTTATCAGTGACCAAAATCAAACGTGACAATACATGCTTTTTATATTATTTTCAAAAAACCATATTATTAATATAAATCAGCAAAAACAAATCTGAGAGAAAATTATCATGCAAAACAGCAATTCATCAATATTCGCCAGTTCGCACCCGAAATGCGGTACAAACCTTCTGCAGGCTATTCTCTCCGCAATAACAGGATACAGAGATTTTTTCGACTGTTTTGAAGATTATAAACAGACACTGCATGATATGGTCATTGAGCAATACGGCACAAAGCCCGTTGACCACGAAAACATGATAGAGATAGGAGCCCGTGTCTTTTTTAAAGAAAACGGTCTCGATGTCACACTAAGACTTGAAAGAGAGAACAAGCAATACGAATTTTTCACAATTTTTCTGGATTTTGATTCCGTCAAAAATATCCTCGGCGCCGATCCGTTCTTCTATGCGCACCACGCGGCACCAGCCGATTTTATTAACAGTAAATTCGGCAGTCTCGTTAAACATAAAATATTTATCATAAGAGATTTCAGAGATGTCGTAAATTCATACAACAAATTTGTAACCCAATCCGAAGCACACTATAACCTCATGAACGTTTTAAACGATTACGACAGCTTTCAGAAGATCCAGTATTTTAATCTGGACAGATTTCATTATCTTGCTGGCACATGGAAGCAATATGTTACGCAATATCTTGGCATGAAAGATAATATGCTGTTCATCAGATATGAAGACCTCGTAAGCTCCCCCGAAAAAGAAATAAAAAAACTTGCAGATTACATAGGACAAGATATAGACGACGCAAAAATTGCAGATATCATCTCGAAATATATGAATGTCAACCTTGCTGACGTTGAAAGCTACCACAAATTTTTCAGACATTATTCAGGTTCTGAGAAACGAACGGGTGAGTGGAGCCTCTTTTTCAATGATTATCTCACTGAAAAAACCAAAGAACTGGTCGGCGACCTGCTTGTGGAACTTGGATACGAAAATGACAGCAGCTGGACTCAGGGAAAACGTTCACTCCCCCAATTATCTGATTTCAAAGTAAGGCTCGACAATGCATGCAGGCATTACGATCTCGAATTTTCCAGAACAAATGCTGTCATGTATATCAAAAATATAAATTCCATCATTGCTGATAACAAAGTCGTTTTTTACGGTGCAGGCTCTTATATGCAGCGTCTGCTGAAGGTGTTGGATCATAAAGAAAACATCATGTTTTGCGTGGACGACAATGCGCAGAAACTCGGAAGCCGGACAGGGGAACTCCCTGTTTATGATAATAAAGCGCTGATAGAAAAATTCATGGATTATGATCTGGTAATGCTCACCGTAAACCATGAGTACAGTTTCAATCTCCGGCATAATCTAAATCAATTTGAGTTTCCGTCCTTCAAAGTTCTCGATATCTTCAACCATGACGTTGACATACTGACCCTGTCAGACACAAACATACTTATGATGAAACAAGAGTTATACGGTAATGGATAAATCGTATATTAAATTTCTGAATAAATACTCCGGCATGGAATTCAATGAAGATCACCACTCTGAGGAGACTCTCCGTTTCATAAACAGCCTGAACACGCACTCAGACAAAAAAAAGATACTGATCTTCGCCTCATACGATCTTCCTGTCGATCCTTTTCGTCAGTATATGCCTTTTTTATGTGATAGTTTCGACTTTTTCATAATTTTTTCCAATTCGGTTCAGAACTCGCCCGAACTGCAATCGGCAAAGGATTTCACCACCATCAGAAACAATTATGCACAGCTTAAGCAGATACTTGAACACGGTTCTTACGATCTGATACTCTTAGCGAACATAAACCTTTACTGGCAATGGCGGTTCAGCTTTGTAAAAACTTTCGCAAAGACACCTGTAATCTGTTACGAAAGAGACTTCATGACAAAAATGCATGTCAGAAACACGGACGAAATGGCTCTTCTGCTCCATGGAAAAAGAGAATATGCAGAATTCATCATGGAAACAGGGGACAACCTTCTGAAAAATGCAGACGGCATAGTGTGCCACTTCTCAGACACTGCCGTAAAGATGCTGAACAGACACAACAGCAATATATACAGCTATATACCTGTGTGGTCTTCAAACCATGCGGAAACCGCTGTCACAACCTCTGAAAACAAGCTTGTATACGGCGGTTCACTCACGCCGGAAGGAGACAGAACCCCCCACGGAACATTCGGAAACCTTCTTCCGATCTTCTCATCTTTCACCAAACATGCAGAAGTGGATATATTTGTCAGAACCGAAGACAGAGAAACTGACTGGCAAAACTACAGAAACTGCCCTCAGATTAAAGTTTTCAATAACATCGGCTATGATGAATACATAAAAACCATATCAGGAAATTATCTTGCTGGATTGTGCGTCATGAATTTCAGCCGCATAAATGAGACGTCAAACATCGCTTATAAATATATTTTTGTTACGAAGATATTCGCATATCTTGCCGCAGGTCTTCCCGTCATAATATCTTCGGAATATGATTCCGCGGCTTCATTTTTAACAGAGAACGGGCTTGGAGTTGCATATTCCAATCAGGACATCTTTGCCGATGACTTTTTTCCGGACATTGACGCTATCCGTAAAGCCGGGAAAAACGTCAGTGAATTTGATTTCAACGCCCTCTTGATGAAGCAGAAAGAACAGTTTCTGGAAATATTCAGCAAAACCATGCTTTAAACGGGCTTTATAAGAGAAAGAAGATATTTTGCCAGTTTTTCATCTTTCTTTTCAGCAAGATATTTTCCCTGTAATTTTCTGACATTCTCTTTAAGCTGTCGGTAATCCACTTTTTTAATCTTTTCCGCAATTAACGGAATTTCATCGTATCTGACGCTGAAACCGATTTTGTTGTCGTTGACAAACTCTCTGTGGGTCACAAATTCATCGTTAACTATCATCGGGAGTCCCGCCGCAAGATATGTCACCATCTTTGCCTGAAAAAGCGAATTAAAATGAACACGGCATATTCTTTTGTATTCTTCGTTNNCCCGAAATCATAATCCTTTATCGCGGACGGCAGATCGAAACCCGAAACAAAATCTTCCCAATAAAAGTTTTTTTCTGTTTCAAGATGATCATACGGCGGTCTGAATCTGTTTCCTGAAAAATTGAAAAGATGCACTTCTATCCCCTGACGGCAGATATCCTGAAATACCCTGTCAAGAGTCGCTACCTGATGCATCGCTTTTTCATGAGAATATGCGATGTTGCCTGTGTAGCAGACTTTATAACTGCGTTCAGGCAGCGTATCTGAAAATGTAAACGAATCCGGTTCCTGAAAATAATCGGTAATATGGCAGGTTTTTGCATGTTTCAGCATGTGCTTTGAAGCGTATTCGCCACCGCAGTTGGTTATCACACCGTCAGCGGCAAGGGTTATTTCACGCTCCAGATAATCGAGCATCTCAACAGTCCCGACATCACAGCCTAACCATTCGGAAATATTTTCAAAGCTGAGATCGAATGAACCGTTCAGGCAAAAATCCGTTGTTGAATGAACAAAACATAACTTTTCTCTGTATTCAGCCATTAAATCATATACAAAAACGTTGTCATGGGGTCCGGCATGAAAACACACAAGTATGTCCGGTTTTATGGAATCAATCATCCTTTTAATTTCGATAATGCTCCGGTGCGCGCAGAAAACTGAAGCGAAATGCTCATTTTTGTAATATACGTTTGAGCCTGTGATATATATCTTAACAAGATCAAAATATTTGCTCAGAGTATCTGACGCCACCGTTATGAAATCCCTTCTGTCGTCCATCAGAACGAGGCACAAAACAGGCTTACCTGTGCCGTGAAAAGTCGTAATGTTCAGATATTCTCTTGCGGCAGTCAGCATTTTCTCTTCTTTATACGGCAAAAACACTTTTTCCGGCGGAATACCATATTCAGAACAGAATTTTTTGATGCTGCCGCTATTCCAGTAGCCGAGCAATATGATATGATCGAAATCTATGTCCCCTATATCTTTTATATCTGCCAGCGGTATGGAAAAATTCTCTCTGGTAAATCCGGAATCAGTTGAAACGTCTTTTATAACACACCCTATTTTCCCTTCCGGATAAAATTCTGCAAATTCCTTAGAATGTTTGCCGTCGCCATAAAGCACAACTTTTGAACCTTCTGTTTTTCCGTATGCGACATCCGCCGCAAGACGCGGATTTCGCACATAGAGATAGTCATGATAAAAGTCTTTTGTCAGCCTAATAAACAATTGTTCATATTTTTCTGTCATGTCTCTGTTATCGTTCTCCAAGATAAATGGTCAGCCGCCTTATTTCAGTATATACTGAATTATCTAACCGACGCCACCTTTTCATAATATTTTTTTAACGTTTTAACAACGTGGATAAACATGCCCTTTTAGCTGGACTATCAATTAAGCAATGCTATAATATTATCAATAATAATCATTCAAATAGTCGGTTAATTAATGAAAATACTTATAATCAAGCTCGGCTTTTCAGAAACACTTGATCCGGAAATAGGCAAGGTCACTTCTCTTGGGGACGTGCTGAGAACAACACCCATCCTGTATGCTTTGAAAGAAAAGTATTTTGAATCGCACATCACATGGCTGACAGACGAATCCGCCGCTCCCCTGCTCCATTACAACCCGTACATAGACAGGCTGCTCATCTGGGACAGTTTCATCGGTTTCCAGCTTATGAGTGAACGTTATGATATAGTGATAAACCTTGAAAAGATAGGCGGTCTCTGCGCCCTTTCAAACCGTATCAACGCATGGAAGAAATACGGCTTCAGATTCGACGAGACAACAGGTTCATACGACGTTTACGAAGGCGCTGAATACGCCCTTGACCTCTGCCTGAAACGAAACATAAAAAAGAACAACATCAGGATTTGGCAGGAAATACTTGTTGAAATGGTTGGCGTCGCATGGGCACAGCAGCCGTATATCCTTGGT
>DKER01000200.1 GCA_002452555.1 Fidelibacterota bacterium UBA6817
GCTCGCTGCGCTCGCTGTTCAAGAGCTCAAGGGTTCATGGGTTCATGAGTTCAAAAGTTCAGAGGTTCAAAAGTTTAAAGGTTCAGACGTTGAGAGGTTGAGACCAGACGGTTAAAAAAGAAGAAACGATGCTTTCGAATAACCAGCCAATCATGGATGATGTATAAGCGTGAATTAAAAGCATATACAGAGGTTTTAATCACCCTCGAAACAGAAAAAACCATGATCGACCATGAAACCATCTAAATGAAACAAACGCCGTCAACCGAAACAACATCATTTCAACTGAAACAAAATCGACCCACCCTACTGGCTATCGGCTACTGGCTACCGGCTACTGGCTACCGGATTGTCGACTGACGACTGACAACTGTCGACTGCTTTTGTGGGCGATACTGGATTCGAACCAGTGACCTCTGGTATGTGAGACCAGCGCTCTAACCAACTGAGCCAATCGCCCGGCTGCGGGAAAATTTACAGTTCCCGCAAATATGTCACAATCCAATTCTCAGAATTTACCCAGGATTTTTTCCACAGCGTCTCTGTGAACCGTATACCCCAGCATTTTCAGTTTAATAAAATCCTCTCTGTAAAAAAGATATCCGAAAAATTCCCCTGCCCGTCCGTCGCTGGACGAATCTTTGATTAAATACCAGTCCCATCCGGCATGTCGGGTATAACCCACAATATGAATTCCATGATCATCTGTTGTGCAACCGTTGTATATCCTGTATTCCCTGGCTTCCTGATCAATGAGCTTTGGAGGAATATCCACCGGCGCAACAACGGCCATGTCTTTTTCTTCATATAGTGACGGTTCACTGATATCACCGCCGATTGCAACGGAGTAGCCATTGGTTACCGCATGTTTCAAAACATTCATCCAGGTTTCAAGGGGAATATTGTAATAGGAACTGTCTTTCCACCAGTTATCGGGGACATCAAAAACTGCGTAGGAATTAAAAGGATACTGCATGGTGGACATGAGATCCACGTAATCATCAACCCGGAATTCAAGAAAATCCCTTGCAAAATCCCCGGGAGTCCAGGTTTTTCCGGCAAATTCAAATTGGACCGGCGGTTCACCCAGATAATAATTAAGGATTCCTTTCACGCCACTCAGAACTTTATCCTCATTCCATATATTTTTCTCTTTGACATAATCAAGGTAGTCCGCGATTTCTTCAAACAACTGAGAATGGTCATGATATTCTCCGCTTCTGCCGGGATAAACCGATTCCGGAACAATTCCGTACCAATCCATGATTCGCAGAGCACTGTTGATCTGACTGCCTTCCCCTAAAAAAGATTCACCTCTTTCCTGAACATAACGGCGGGCTTTCTCTATATATTCATAGTATACCGTGTGCATTTCTGAAAGCTTGATTTTTTTTCCCGTCATACGGGCTGTTTCGCTTTCGATGAGCGATGTGGCAGAAAAAGACCAGCAGGTACCGGTCGCGTCCTGATGCGTGGGATCAAAATGATAAATCTGTTGAAAAACAGCAGGAGATGACGGCCGTTTCACATCCTCCATATTCCACCGAAGTCGGATTCGTTCCTCTTTCTTTTTCTCAGCTTCCCTTTTCTGCCTGTCAAGAATCACACGGGTCAGTGAATCTCTTGTGGTTTTCTCAATGTCACGGTTTTCATCAATCTGCCTGAATATGTCATCCTGCCGATATGGGATGTATTCCAATCCGGGTTTTGCACCATATACAAGTCCCATTCCAAAAATAAGCATCAAAACAAAGACTTTGCGCATCGGGTTCTCCTTGATAGAAAATGAATTTGAAATTATTCTATTATTTTTAACCTGACAACATCTCTTTCTTTGGGAATGGGCTTTTCAGCCGGCCAGCCAACAGGGGTTACCGTGCTGACATAATGCGACGCGGGGATCTGCAGCATTTCTTTAACCTCCGGTCTATCCATATCGCCTATCCAGCAGGTTCCCAGTCCGTAATCCCATGCTGAAAGCATAAAATGATAAGCGGCAATATTCCCGTCCTGTATATGACGGGAACTGATTTCGGGATCCGATATAATGGCCAGAGCAAGAGGGGCGTTACTGATAACAGCAGATCCGCTTCGAATCCGGGCCAGTCGGCAGAGTAATTGAGGATTTCGAATTACGGCATAAGATACCGGCTGTGAATTCCGGGAGCTGGGTGCATACCGGCCGGAATTCAGAACCGCCATGAGCAATTCATCTGATACCGGTTCATCAGAATATTTCCGGATACTGCGACGGGTAACAAGCAAATCACGGCCTGAGCGAAAGGACTTCAAAGAATATCCGAACCACTGAATTTCAATATCCCGCCCCTCAGAATCCCGGGAGAAAAAATGATAAATACCATATTTATCATTCATTTTGGGCGGCGCACAGGCTATATCTTTCAAATATTCATAAAAATTGTCCACGTCTTCACAGCTTTCCGTAAAGAATGTAATCATACCCTGAGTATCAGCCGAATCCCGCTGACAAAATCCCAAAAGGAGATTGCCTTTCTGAAGGATTGTACAGTCTTTCTGCTGCAGCCAGACAGACATTTTTAACGCTTGAGAATAAAATGATACAATTTCTTTTAACGTTTTTGTTTTAAAAAATGTAATACCATTCATTTTCACCTCACTGTTTAAACGGTGCATATTGTCAAACTCTATTAAACTTAAAGATATACATTTCGGACTTGAAAGGTTAAATTTGTGCAATCCTATGAAAAATCTAAAAACTCAAATGAAAACCATACTTATTTACGTTAACGACGCTTCTTTTATCCGCGAAGACGAAAGTATTCTGTCGGAATTCTGCCAGGTTGACCGATATTCTTTCCGGATGTCAAAAAGATTATTCCCCTTTGTAATAGAATTTTTCAAACTTTTGTATTTTTCAATCTTTAAAATCCCGTCTTATGATATTGTTTATTGCTGGTTTGCAGACTATCATTCACTGTTACCCGTTATTATGGGTCGTTTATACAGAAAAAAATCAGTTATAGCTGTAGGCGGATATGATGCTGTTAGTATACCATCCATCAAATTCGGCGCTTTTTATAAAAATAATTTTCGCGCTTTTTGTGCAAAATTTTCACTGAAGTTTGCTCATTATATTTTCCCGGTTGATCAAAGTCTGATATGTGGAATTAACGTATATGCAGATCCGGTTGGAATAGGATATTCCATTGGCATAAATCATTTTGTAAAAAAAATCCACGGCACCATTTATCTTCTTCCTACGGGTTATGATCCGGAAAAATGGAAAAGAAATAATGATATTAACAGAAATCGTTCTGTTATAACTGTTGCCGGCGCCAAGGATAAGACTCAATATTTACGCAAAGGACTGGATCTTTATATCAAGATTGCAGAATTATTACCTGAAACTGATTTTTTTATTGTTGGCTTGAAAGGTGAGATGGAGGAGTATGCACGGCAAAATGCTCCAACTAATGTGATTTTTCTTGGTTATCTGTCACACATCGAACTTCCTGATGAGTTAAGCAAGCATAAAGTATTTGCTCAGTTTTCGTTAAGCGAAGGACTGCCCAACACATTGTGTGAAGCCATGCTCTGTGAATGCATACCTGTCGGTTCAAATGTAAACGGAATTCCTGAAGCAATCGGTGAATGCGGATTTGTTCTTGAAAAAAAAGATCCTGTCCTGGCAGCAACATTAATCGGCAAAGCCTTACAGGCCGATTCGTCTCTCGGGCGGGCAGCGAGAGAGAGGATTATTACAAAATATCCAAAAAATAAAAGAAGAGAAACCCTGTTAAAACTATTGAAAGAAGATTGACATGCCATTCCGAGAACACATATTTGGTCGTAATTACAGAATAAAAATTCAATCTGAACAGAGAGACAAAATTTTTTCGAATCTGAATGAACTGATGAAACTCTATCCGGACGCAGAAACGACAGAAGATGATATTGTTATCAAGATCGTTGATCATTTTGATCAGGATATTATTGCTCGTAATCCGGGGTCCCACGAAGAAACGAAACGGGGTTTTATTATTCACTATTCAAAATTTTCAATCCACTACACAAAGAGCAAAGACAACCGGCTTGAATGTGAAATTCTTCCAAAAATTCAGAAAAACGTCATCATGCGCTATTTAAAAAAATTAAACAATATCCAATACGATTCCGTCCCTGGAAGGCTTGCCCAAATCATCACTGAAAACCTGCTGATTCCTTCAATATATTTTAATGAAGACCTGGCGCCGGTCCACAGTGCGGGAATTGCCGATCCGGAAGAAAGAGCCATTCTTTTAGGTGGAACCGGGGGTGTCGGTAAAACATCTCTTGAAATTGAATTGTGCCGAAATCACGGATGTTCTTTTATAAACGATGATATTTCTGTTATAAATGGAAATGGCCAGGTGTATTCCAATCTGGCTTTCCCAAAAATATACGGATACAATCTTGAAAATAATGATGAGGTAAAAAAAATAATTTTTGGTACTATGCCTTTACATGACAAACTGGCGTGGCATCTTAAATACAGATTCCTGGGACCTTCAAAAGTCCGTCGCAAGATTTCACCGGATCTTCTTTATGACCATATACTCAATAAAAAAACTCTGCTGCATAAATATATCATCCTGATGAGAGAAGATGTTTCCTCGATCAGCATTGAAACCGTTGAACCTCATGTCGCAGCAAATGCCACACTTCAGGTCATGAAAACGGAGTATTCTTTTTTCCATACCCATCTCCAATGGCATCAATACAATAGCGAACTAATGGGACGTAAGCCAATAATTAAAGTGACAGATGTTTTTGACCGATGGAAAACGCTTTATTTTAACGTTTTCAAAACAATACCCGTGTATCGTCTTATCATCCCTTTGAAAATTGATCATAATACTTTTCTGCAAACAGCAGCACCGCTGATACTGGAAACAAATTAAAACAACAAATTATATCGAATTTAATCGTTACTTGGTTTTTCCGGCATTTGATAAACCCCTTCAAGCATTCGCTTTAGCTTATCCGAATAAAGGGGATGATCTTCAATAAACGAATTTCGCTTAACTTCACCGAATGAATGGATAAACTGATCGGGACCTGTCATAATTGCAACATGAACAATTCGTCCCTTTTCATTCCGGAAAAAGGCCAGATCTCCCGGTTGGGCTTCGCATGATGCAACCGGATGATCGTTAACAACCTTGATTTGTTCCCGGGCATCCCGAGGCAGGAAAATGCCCTCAATCCCGAAACAACATTGCACCAATCCGCTGCAATCGGTACCGTATTCTGTCTTGCCGCCCCACAGGTATGCCGTGCCCATCATCTCTGCTGCCAGGGCGACAACCCGCGCGCGGGTTGTATGAACCGTCTCAAGTTTCTGACCCTGTACACATCCCTGCTCCCCGGATGGCAGTATCACACAATCCGGATACCCTTCCGGAACCGGATAACGCCCACCCATGACCGTTTCACCGATGAATTCACCATTTTCATTCATAAGCCGGCCAAAAGGAAAATCCATGATCCGCTGCTCCAGAGACCGGTATTTTTCATACTCCCCATCATCTATTTCCATGGTTGTAAAACTCTGTATCCAGCCTTCATATCCGTCAGGCAGGCGGACATGAAGCCAGTCACCGTTTTTATCAAGAAGTTCTGCTTTTTCCCATGCAATTCCCTGGGTTACAACCTGTGATGAAAAGGTAGCCTCTTCATGGACATTGGAAAATGTTGTACGGATTATTCGTATCATAATAACTCCGTTTTTCAGTCTTTTTTTTCTGTTACTTTTTCATCCTGAGGGTAACGAATTTCAAGAATTGACTGATCAATACCAAATTCACTATTAAGTTTGTGCTTAAGGTCTTCCACCAATGCAGGATCAAATTGAGATTTGGAGTCAACCTTCGCCGCGAAATGTAATCCTTCATCTTTCCAGCACAATTGAGCGTCTGTTACATCTTTAACATGCTCCGTATTTTTAAGACTGTTTACAATGACAGACAGTTTAACTCCTGTAGGCACGCCATTCTGAAGAAGACCGGCGACAGAGTTAAATACATCCCAGACAGCTGTAATAAATAGAAGCATCATGAGAATGGAAATAGTCGGATCCCAATGTTTATAGTTTGTTTCAAGCATAAAAAAACCGCCGGCCGTCATTGTCAGGACGGATATCAGTCTCAGGGAAAATCCGCTTTTATTCATGATTTTTTTTATCAGCCAGCCACTGAGAATATTGATAATTAAAAAAGCGCCGGTTAATATAAAAACAGCATCATAGTTTATCGGTACCGGAACCCGAAACCTGCCCGGTATATCAAGTGCTACCCTAACGCCGTAACCGATTAGAATCAGACTGCTGATAAACGTAACCACAAGTTCGCTTCGAATAAAACGGGGTGTTCTGTCCTGCAAGGGAAGATCTCTGCGAGCAAAGCGGTATGCCGTATACGCTGCTGCAGCAGTCGCAATATCGGTCAGGATAAGGCCTGCAGCTATCCGAACGATCAGACTCTGCATTCGCCAGCTTGCAATCAAAAATGATGCGGAAAAAAGAATCAGTAAACCGGTCAGCCAGATTAATTGCTGGCGAACAGAATGAACAACAATTTCAGGAGAATTTTGTTTACTCATTATAAAACCTCCTTCAAGACTTCCAGGGGATATTTCACATTGCCAAAAGGCATGGATATCTGAGCACCAGAAATATAGGAACTTACATCTTTCAGTGTTTCGCGGGCTATGAATAACCCGATTTCACGGGCTTCTTCTTTTGAACAGGATTTATACAGCCTGTCCATAACGCTATCCGGTACATGAGCACCCGGGACTTCATTCCTGATAAACTCTGCATTTTTAATGCTGACTAAGGGCCAAATTCCGGCAATAACGGGAAGATTCAAAAACTTAATTTTATCAACAAAACGAATGAACTCTTCAGCATCGAAAACAGGTTGTGTCATAATAAATTCGGCACCGGCATTTTTTTTATCCTCAAGGTGTCGAATTTCCTCCTCTATATTCGCAGCGCCGGGATTAGCCCCAACACCGATAAAAAAACCGGTGGCTTTTTTAAGGATATTTCCTCCCAGATCCCTGCCTTGATTCAATGTATGGGCAACCCGCGTCAATCCTACAGAATCCAGATCAAAAACAGCCGAAGCGTCCGGAAATGTTCCCATTTTCGGCGGATCGCCGGTAATTATGAGAATATTTTTTATCCCTGCAGCGTACGCCCCTAAAAAATCCCCTATCATACCTAAAAGATTTCTGTCCCGGCATGTGAAATGCTGAATGACTTCACCCTCTGCTTCCTGCTGAATCAATAGCGACAAATAACTGGATGCCATTCTGGACTGAGCCCGAGGGCCGTCAGGAATATTGACGGCATCCACACCGGCTTCATAGAGAATGCGGGACTGTTCTATTGCTTTTGTGGGATCGGCACCCTGAGGTGGTACAATTTCTACGGTTGTAACAAATTCTCCACGAGAAATTTTTTCTGCAAATCGGGATTTTTTTACCGTGGGTATCAAATCAATGTCCGGATTATAATCCGGTACCGTATAAGAAATTTCTATCCGCTTCCGGGGTTGAACAGACTGCAAAGCTTTTCGCATGCTTCGGATAAAATCCGGTGTCGTTCCGCAGCATCCGCCGACGACCCGCACGCCTGTCTGAACAAACCGTCGCGTATATTCGCTGAAATACTCCGGAGAAGAAAAATAAATATTCCGTCCATCCACTCTTTGCGGCAGTCCGGCATTAGGCATGGCACTGACGGGGACTGGCGAAATCCGAATCAGCCTTTCTGCGACATCCAGCATCCTGTTTGGACCCAGACTGCAGTTAACACCTACGATGTTTGCACCGGCTTTTACAATTTCAGCAGTAAAAATTTCCGGCGGACTTCCCAGCAGTGTTCTGCCCTCTGCATCAACTGTCATTTGAGCGATAAGCGTTATGGATGGAAATTTCCTTTTTATTTCAATTATAATCTCCCGGATCATGGCAAGATCGGAAAAGGTTTCCAGAATCAGCACATCCGCACCTCCGGCCAGAAGTGCTTCTGCCTGTTCATGATACGCTTCCCGAATTTCTTCAACAGAAAGTTTTCCAAAGGGTTCCATTCTGTCCGGCGGAGGTCCCAGCGATCCGGCAACAAAGAGCAAGTCTCCGGCAACCTGTCGGGCCAATTCAGCACCGCGGCGATTAATTTCAACGGTTTTATCTTCATATCCATATTTTTTCAGCATAAACCGGTTCGCGCCAAAAGTATTTGTGGTTAAAACATCTGCCCCGGCATCGGCATAATCACGGTGGATGCCCAAAATTAAATCGGCTTTATGAAGATTCAGGGCATCATAACATTGGTTAATATAAACACCCCGTTCATAAATCATGGTACCCATCGCACCATCAAAAAGAATGACATGATCCTCAAGACAGGAAAGAAAATCTGTTTTTTTATTCATTTTTTCACAAACATTATTCATGTTTTCAATTTACACTTTTCAATTCAGAGAAAACAGACGGTATTTAGCAGAACTAAGATTGAACTTTCCATTTTTCGCTCCTTATGCGTAGAATATCTTATGGTAAACAACAAAGAACCATTCTGCCTTGAACCCCTGATTTTGTTTGAGGATAATCATCTTCTAGTTATTAGCAAACCTGCCGGACTGCTGGCGCAAGAGGATAAAACCGGTGATCCTAATCTGTTGGATATAGGAAAAAATTACATAAAAGACAGATATAATAAGCCGGGAAATGTGTTTTTAGGATTGGTGCACCGTCTGGATCGTCCCACATCCGGTGTCATGGTTTTTGCCAGGACATCCAAAGCCGCTTCCCGATTAAGCCGGTATTTTCGGACACACAGAATCGAAAAAGTCTATCTTGCCCTGGTAGAAGGTGTTCCGCCTGAAACAGGTCATTATGCTGATTATATTAAACGCGACACTATTGCAGGGTATGTGACCAATAATCCCGAAGATAAAAAGGCAGAACTTGAATTCAGGCGTCTGAAAACATCCGGAAACATTTCAATGATGGAAATCCGCCTGTTAACGGGGCGGCATCATCAGATTCGAATACAGTTTTCCCACCGGGGATTTCCCGTTGTCGGGGATCGTCGATACGGAAGTAACATTAACTGGCAGAAAGGAGAAATTGCCCTTCATGCCAGAGATCTGGTGCTGTGTCATCCCGTAAGCGGGGAACTCATGACTTTTACATCCCCCCCGCCTGCGAAATGGGATTCGATTATTTAACCTGTTCAACAGCCCAGTCAAAAGCAGACTGCAGCATTTCCTGAGGCGGTGTTTTAATGAAATTTTCTTTCAGCATCATGTGAACAAGATCTCTCGATTCCCGGATGCCATTTTCAGCAAGTGTATACGCTTCATCCCGGGTCAGACTTTCCCGGGCAAGGTCTTCTTTCATAGCCTGCATGGCCACATCTGCCGCTTCACAGGGAAAAACTCCCGTTTCTTCCATCGTTGGGATGATATTGTCCGGGTGAATTCCTCTTTTTTCTGCAAAATCAGCCAGTGATTTTGCAGCAACAATAGCCATTTCATCACTGATTTTCCGCGACCGGACCAACAAGGCACCTTTCAGGATTCCCGGAAAGCCCAGTGAATTATTCACCTGATTCGGAAAATCACCCCGGCCGGTTGCCACAATATAAGCACCTGCTTCTTTTGCTTTATAGGGATAAATTTCCGGGACCGGATTGGCACAGGCGAAAACGACAGGCTTTTGAGCCATACTTTTAATCCATTGTGGTTTTATGGTGTTTGGATCCGATTTGGATAATGCAATCAGAACATCCGCACCCAACATGGCTTCTTCCATAGTTCTGATTTTCTTAGGATTGGTGGATAAACACAATTCCCATTTACGGTAGTATCGTTGATCTGCCTTTATATCATCTCTGTCTGTATTCAGAGAACCGGACGAATCAAAAATAATCATTTTCTCCGGATCTCCGCCGGCTTGATGGATGATTCTCGCAATGGTTGTATTGGATGCTCCGGCGCCATATAGAACAATTTTCACTTCACTGATCGGCTTATCTACAAGTTTTAATGCGTTAAAGAGGCCGGCCAGTGTTACTGAAGCCGTTCCCTGGGCATCATCATGCCAAACAGGAATGTCACATTCCTCACGAAGCGTATCCAATACCTTATAGCAATTAGGCTGTGAAATGTCTTCCAGATTGACCGCTCCAAAACCGGGTTGCAGCATTTTGACAAAGTCAATTATCTTATCCGGATCATGTTCGCCTTTTTCATTCCTGCCGTCAATACAAAGCGCATTGGCATCTACGCCTCCCAGATATTTCATCAGGAAAGCTTTCCCCTCCATCACGCCCAGTCCGCCCGGAGGAGTGCAGTTCCCATCTCCCAGAACACGGGTAGAATCGCTGACAACAGCCACCAGATTGCCCCTGTTGGATAAGGCATAAGATTCAAGATTGTTATCACGGATGGTTGTTGAAACCATGGAAACGCCCGGCGTATACCAAACATTGAACCAATTAAACCCAAAAACTGCTGCTTTGGGCACCGTTTGCATTTTACCATTGTAAAATTTGTGTGCGTCATAAGACAGACGTTTTAAAAATATGGTTTTAGCCCGGGCTGTTTGCTCACTGTTCAGCCCTGATTCGTAAAACAGTTCATCCAGATTATCTAACGTGTAGTGGATTTTTTCCATCTTGACTCCCGCGTTATACCATGCCCTGCGTTACCAGGCGGGCAAAGTGTTCAAAACTTCTGTCCCAGCTTTTTTCGGAAGAATCGGGAAAACAGCAACCGGGAAGTTCCCGCATCCGCAAATGATACGTGAGACAATCACAGCATATTCCCTTCCGGGAACATGGGTCATAAGAACAATTACACCGTACAACATTCTGCTTTTTTTTCACTCCATCACACATCCTTCAGCTTAGATATTTACTGGATAATCTATTAATCCGGCAGCTACCGTGCAAGGTCGGAAATTAAAAAACCGTCATATCATGACAGGTATTGAACCGGTAAATTCCGATCGTGCAGTATTTAACGAAACAGATAATCCGTAAAATGCCATAAAATCAAGCTTTATTAACCTTGTCATATATTAATTATATAATATTATCTTGTTGTTTTCAATTCTTTTCCACATATTACCATTGCCCCCGAATGTTGACGATAAGGAGTTTATCATGAAACGAGTAAATAATCTTTGTAGTTGGATTCTGACGGGGGTTTTGCCGGGATTGCTGTTGCCTTCTGCCATTCTTTTGGGAGAGACGATTCTGGCATGGGAGTTTTCAGGTGGAACCGGTGAGGAAAAAACGGTGGAGGCTGTCATCAGGCATGAATATCTGGCCGGTACTGATTCTTCGTTTCTCATTCGCCGGGGTGCAGGGATCAGCCATGGTCCGAATAACGACCGGTTCAATGCAAACTTCTGGGCTGAGCCGGATTTGGAATCAGCCCTGAGTAATGGTGATTATTTTGAATGGGAGGTCCACCCGAAGAACGGTTGTACCGTTGAACTGTCTTCTATGAGCATGAAAATTGAACGATCATCCACAGGCCCTCACCTGTTTCATCTGAGGACTAATATTGATAACTGGGAGGAAGATCTGGAGAATTGGGAAATCACAACAACGTCAACTCAGATCACTGTTGATTTATCCGCTTTACCGGTCCGGACAGATCGCATTATTTTCCGCTTGTATGGATATGGAAACAGCACCAATGCCGGCTCTGCAGGTTTTGAAGGATCGGGATATGATCTGATTATTGAAGGAACATTGAAAAGTCGTGTTTCTTTACCTGAGAAACTTCGAATCAAATCTGCCAACAGTACAGAGATGGTGCTTGGCTTGAAGAATCCTCGCGGAGAGAAGGGTGTGGACTGGGACGGATATTATATTTTTGGAGGAGTGAATGCGCCAAACAGTCTGAATATTGAAAACTTTAACGGCACTGAAGCAATACCCGATACACATTTTCCTTCATCATCCATACATGAAGGAAGTCATTGCCTTACACACATAACAGATGAATCAATTCGTGACGTATTGATTACCGGCCTTGAATCGGGAAACACATATTACATTACAGCTTTCTCATATTTATCGGATGGTGCAGATACTGTATGGTCTGTCATGGCAACAGAGCAAACTTTACGGTTTTACGATATCGTGATTAATGAAGTTCTTGCTGATCCGGCTACCGATATTTCGGGAGATGCTAATAATGACGGAGTCCGGCATGCGTCTGAGGATGAATTTATAGAATTTTACAATAACTCCGGCGAAACTGCCGATATCAGCGGCTGGATGATAGGCGATGCTGATCAGATCAGGCATATTTTTCCGGAAAATTCGTTAATTCCAAACGATGGGATCATGGTTGTTTTTGGTGGCGGGTTACCCAATCTGCCGGATTCAGAAGCAATTATTAATACGTCGTCCAGCGGCACACTTTCATTAAATAATACAAACGAATCAATTTCTCTATTAACCCCGGATTCAACAGTAATTACATCATACAGCTGGGGTAGTGAGGGGGGACAGGATCAGTCTATGGTCAGGAATCCTGCCGTAACAGGGGATTTTATTCTTCATATGAATTTATCAGGGACAACACCGTTTTCTCCGGGAATCATATCGAATGATGAAAACTCCCTTCCTGTTTCCCTTTCACTCATTAATTGTGAGCGGTCCGATTATATGGTTCGATTGGTCTGGCATACTGAATCAGAAACAGAAAACGCCGGTTTTATCGTTACACGGCAGTATGAAGAGGAAAAACCGATTGAACTGGCAAATTATATAAGTGATCCGGGTCTCAGGGGTGCCGGTACCAGCACCGTACGAAAAACGTATCATTTTACAGATTATCCTGTAAAACCCGGCATGTACACGTACTGGTTGACAGATTTCAGTTATTCAGGAGAAAGGACCGAACATTCTCATAAAAAAATACGGGTTCCTTTTAATCTGGATTCCAAACCATATCCCAATCCATTTAATACATCGTTTCACATACCATTACGACTTGTAAAACGGGAAAACATCACATTTGAAATCATCAATCTTCTGGGACAAACCGTTTTAACAATTCATCAAACGTTTGATCCGGGAGATCATGATATCCCTGTCAATATGACTCCATACCAATCGGGTATATATTTTCTGAAAATCATAAGAAATCAGGAGATTGCTGTGACAAAGCTTATTTATTTGAAATGAGATTTTAGAAAGACGAATAAAGAGATGTGTAAATTGCAATTGATAAAGACATTAAACCAAGAAGCAGAATAAAGCGGATGATGCTATGCCGGATTGTCAGTTTGTTGATTGCAGTTTTCATATCTACCTCCTTGTCTTAAATAAGGTATGGATTACTATCAATAAAACCCGTGATATCCATCACCTTATACACTATCGGGTATATACAAAGTAAAGAGATACAAGATATTGAACAAGAAAAAAAATAAGATGCCTTGATTTTTAAACAGAAAGAAGGGAAACGGATTGTTGAACACCGTGAAATATGTTTTTTAAGAAGGAGGTTTACGCCTATGATTCCCTGTTTATTTTAAATCCAGGGTCAGGGATTCATGGGTTACGTCATAAGGGAGCGTCTGAATGGAAAATACAACCTTGTCATTCCGATAAAGGTCTTCAGAGTATTGAAAAATTCTGAAATCAGATGTCATAATTCTTCGTTTAAACAGTAACAGCGCTGTCCCCGGCTTTACATCAAAAAACCTGCTTTCTTCACTTCCGGCAAAACCAATTTCGATCGTTTGTTTTGCAATCCCCAGCCTTTCATTCGTTTTTCTGTGAAACAAATCGTATATCGAGTGTGTTTCCAGGTCTTCATTAAAGATTGGCATAAACAGGTCTGCATTAAACCAGGAGTATTCGATAATAAGCGGTTCATTATCCCCGGTACGAACACGGATAATTTTTACAACCGGATCAGCCGGCCGAATATTCATTATATTGGCAATATTATTGTCAGCAGTCACTACTTTCTTTTCCCGAAGGATTGCACCGGCTTGCCTGCCATGTCTTTTCATAAGCTCCGAGAAGCCCATGAGCGTCTGAACATTCTGTTCGATACGAGTATTGACAACCGTACTGACTTTACCCTGCCGCCGTTCCAAAACCCCTTGTTGAAAAAGCATCTCGAGGGCATGGCGGATTGTCCCCCGGCTAACAGTAAATCTCCTGCATAATTCATGTTCACTATAGAATAAGTCACCTTCCGAGAAATGACCGCCATGGATTTCACCGTATAATTCTTCATAGATTCGAATATATTCAGGAAGGAACCGTTCAAATTTATCCATTTTTTTCCTCAATGGTTTTATCACTCAGGCTTCGCGATGCAATAATATTTGCACCTGTCATAAGGATATTTTCAACAATTATTTGACCAATATACACAGGTTTGGAAATCCTGATTTGTTTTAATTCCTTCATACAATCCAAAAGCTTTGTTTTGGGAATTCCCTTATCTGATCGGACCGGAAGGCGTTCGATACCTGAATTGTCCACAGGAAGTGTTGTTGTCAGGATACGAATCGGGTCAGTCATCTCCGCCAACACAAATGATTCACCGCGTCGACACAGATGTCCGGTAATTGTATACCCTGACACGTTGCTCTCTGAAGACATCAGCCGTATGGGACATCCTTTCGGACAAGCTGTGCAAATAAATATCTTATCCATCTCTTTCCACAAGATTAAGTCTCAGAAGATTGGAAGCCCGGGACATGTCAAGCTTCTCAAAATTGACATTTTGCATTTCTCCGGGAAAGGCATTGCTAATTTTTTGTTCCCCTATAATCCT
>DKER01000175.1 GCA_002452555.1 Fidelibacterota bacterium UBA6817
GGCAAGAACAGGATGAACAGATTGGATTAACACGTAAAGCTGAAGAAATTCTTTAGCGATGATATACAAAACAAAGAGGGATAGAAAAAAAATGATTCGCTTGATAAACTTCATAACAATGTCCGGTAAAACTTAATCATTCTGCAATTCCCCTTTTGTATATGACCGGGAAAATTTACAACGGTTAACAGTAAAGGTGGAAAATGATTTTTTGTTTTTAAAAACAGATAATTTCATCCGCCTTCAATTCCTCTCGATTAATGATCATAAAACTCTTAATTTACCCGCAGTATGACAAAAATTTTGTATATCTCTCCTGAAAATATTGTGGGATTACTCAGCATCTGGAAAAAAGCGCATGAAGATGCAGGCAACACGTGCCGTTATGTAACCATGTTTCATTCTATTCTGGATTTTCCGGAAGATATTTGTCTGAACCTGCCTTTAATTACAAACCGGTCATGGTATATAAAAACCCGGAAAGTCATTCAAAAGCAGTGGTATAAGCGTGATCCGGATGTTGAAAGAACGGGGAATCCGCCCTTCTGGAAACCTGCAAATTTTATCGAATCTTCATATTTCCGGATCAGAGATTCTTTATGGCAGGGAATTATTGAAAAAGCCATCCGGGAAAACAAACTTGAAGAATTCGACATATACCATTTCGAATGGGGGTTGGATCTTTACAGGGATAGCAGGTTTGCACAACGGTTGAAAGATACCGGAAAAAAAATTGTAACTTATTATCACGGAATAGATTTACGAAACCGGGGAGTTTTACCCAAGATGGACGAACTAAGCGACCTGGTTCTGACCAATGAACTGGATCTTTTGCCCCGCTATCCAAAAATGAAATACCTTTTTCTGCCGTTTGATACTGAACAGTATCCGATGAAAACTTCGCTCAACGCTACAATACGAATTCTGCACATGACAATGAACCGTTATTATAAAGGAACCGAAAGAATAATTGAGGTATGCAAGCAACTAGAAAAAGATTTTAATGTGGAATTTATCCTTTTGGAGAGAGTCCCTCATGCTCAGGCAATGGCTGTAAAATCCAGTTGTGATATCAACATTGACCAAATTTCCAATACCGGCGGCTGGGGATATGGTATGAATTCAGTAGAATCCCTGAGTATGGGAATTTGCACATGCACAAACATGATACCCGAATATGAAAAATTTTTGCCGGATCATCCCTTTGTAAATATTGACAGTGAACATTTATATGATCAATTGGCGGAACTCATCCGTAATCCGGACAAAATTCGTGAAAAAGGCGTACAAGGAAAAGAGTGGGTCCGTAAAAACCATGGCGTAAACAGCGTTAGAGAAACATTATATAAATATTACCGGGAGGCCGGATTTTTATGCGAATAGCTATAAATATGGTCAGCCTTCATACAGGCGGAGGAAACAGGATCGCAAAAAATCTTCTGTTGAGTCTTGAAAAACATCCTGAACACGATTACCTGATTTTTATACCTAAGCAAACGGGATTTGAATATATCCTTGAACGGTCGGATATTCACTATACAGTATATTTTAAAGCACACAGGAAAACATCTTTCTGGGGAAGACTTTGGTTTGATAACGTGACAATCCCGCGAAAAATCGCACAGTTTAAAGCTGATATTTTAATCAGTCTTACGAATATCTCAACTTTTTTCCCAAAAATCCCCCATATTGTTCTGTTTCATCATCCTCATTTTGTGTATCCGGAATCCCCTTATTATCACATGATCGGATTGGGTGAAAGAATCAGAAAAGAGCTGGAAAAGATATGCTTTCGGTTCACGCTGAAAAGATCTGCCGCAACGGTTGTTCAAACTCCGGTATCAGGAGAGAGACTTTTAAAATATTACAGCCGATTTATAACACGGGATAGGATTCATATCATCCCTCATTCGGCTATTCCAATAACACCGGAATCTGCTAAGAAATTTGATTATTCTTATGATACGGACACTCTTTATATTTTTAGCCCAACCCGATACTATCCCCATAAAAACCTGGAACTTCTTGGGAGAATTGCAGAAGAGTTGCATAAACGGGATATAACAGGAATTAAGTTTCTCATAACCCTTGAACCTTCACATGACAGCCGATGTGAACGATTTCTGAAGACAATTTCATCAACACCGATAAATCAGTATTTCGATAATTTGGGTTTTGTTGAAACAGAGTGTCTGGAAAACATTTATAAGCACATCGATATCGTAATAGTGCAATCATTATTGGAAAGTCAGAGTTTTTCATATTTGGAAGCCCTCTATTTCCAAAAGCCGATCATAACAACCGATATGGACTTTGCCCATATCGTCTGTGGAAAAGCTGCCAGATACTTCTCTCCGGAGAATCCGGGGGAATGGGCTGACTTTCTTATTCAGATAAAAAACAACCCTGAAATGCTGGAAACGATGAGCAAAGCATCGAACATAAGGGCAAAATCCTATCTTGTATCTTCAGATGATGTCTGTCAGGCATATTTGGATCTGGCACAAAAGTCCGTTGCAAATTGAACGATAGCTAAAAAAATGCATGCCATAAAAAAAGGGGCTTAACGCCCCTTTATAGTATTTGCGAAGCAATTCAGAACTCAGAATTCAGAATTTCATTCGTCATTCATCATTCATCATTCATCATTTTTTAATACATTCCTCCGCCCATGCCGCCCATACCGCCCGGCATTGCGGGAGCTGCTTCTTTTTCTTCTTTCTTATCTGCAACGACAGCTTCAGTTGTGAGAAGTAAACCTGCAATAGATGTTGCATTCTGAACAGCAGTACGGGCAACTTTTGCCGGATCCACAATACCAAATTTATACATGGATCCATACCGTTCTTCACGGGCATCAAAACCGTAATCACCGTCGTGTTCCAGGACATCTTTAACAACTATAGCCGGTTCTAATCCTGCATTGGCTACAATTTGTCTGATCGGATAATACAGGGCACGGCGCACAATATCAACACCAACCTGCTCATCCTGACGATCCATTTTGATGGAATCAAGGGCTTTGGCTGCTCTTAAATAAGCTACTCCACCGCCGGGAACAATACCTTCTTCGGCGGCGGCACGCGTAGCGTGAAGCGCATCTTCAACCAAGGCTTTTTTCTCTTTCATTTCAACTTCGGTAGCAGCGCCAATATTCAGAACGGCTACACCACCTGAGAGTTTAGCCAGACGTTCCTGCAGTTTTTCACGATCATAATCAGACGTTGTTTTTTCAATCTGATTACGGATTTCATTGATACGGGCTTTGATATTGTCATGCTCACCGGCACCTTCAACGATTGTTGTATTATCTTTGTCAATCGTAATACGTTTGGCACGGCCGAGGTAACTAATGGTGGCATTTTCCAACTTGTATCCCTGTTCTTCGGAGATTACGGTGCCATTTGTCAAAATTGCAATATCTTCAAGCATGGCTTTACGACGGTCACCAAATCCGGGGGCTTTAACCGCAGCCACTTTAAGCGTACCGCGAAGTTTATTCACAACCAGGGTTGCAAGAGCTTCCCCTTCTACGTCTTCAGCAATAATCAGTAAAGGACGGCCGGATTGGGATGTTTTTTCCAAAATCGGCAGAAAATCCTTCATGGCAGAGATTTTTTTGTCGTGAATCAGTATGTATGCATCTTCCAGGACAGCTTCCATGCTTTCAGAATCGGTCACAAAATAGGGTGAAATATAACCCCTGTCAAATTGCATTCCTTCTACCAGATCTACAGAGGTCAAAGCACTTTTAGCTTCTTCAACCGTAATAACTCCGTCTGTACCGACTTTGCTCATGGCATCGGCAATAATTTCACCGATAGGCTTGTCAATGATTTCTTCTTTGTCTGCTGATTCTTTCAGTATACGCACACGCTGATTATTTGCAGAAATGGTTCCTACCTGAGCGATTTTCTCAAAAGAATCATCAACTTTCTCACTCATTTTCTCCAATTCATCAACAATCGCTGCAGCAGCTACATCTATCCCGCGTTTCAGCTCCATGGGATTGGCACCGGCCGTAACATTCTTCAACCCTTCACTGATAATTGCCTGGGCTAATACAGTTGCAGTGGTGGTTCCGTCACCTGCCACATCGGATGTTTTGGAGGCAACCTCTTTGACCATCTGGGCGCCCATATTTTCAATATTGTCTTCCAGTTCAATCTCTTTTGCTACGGAAACACCATCCTTGGTAACAGTGGGGGCACCAAAGCTTTTTTGAAGTACAACATTACGGCCTTTGGGACCGAGTGTAACTTTAACGGCATCAGCCAGGACATCTACACCGGCCTTCAGTTTTGCACGTGCCTCAACATCGTACTCAATTATTTTTGACATCTACGCTTTCCTCCTTTCTTTCTAATATTTACTATCCGAATGATTAGTGCTAAACACTTTATTTTGTTACATTTGGTTTTGACAGACCGAAAGTTTTTTCTTTTTTCATTTTTAGCACTCTCATCTTCCGAGTGCTAATTTTACGAATTTTAAACAAAAAGTTTCAAGTTTTTTTCAATAATAATCCCTGAGAATATGACAAAAGTTTCTTATCTTGTATTTAACGGTAATGCAAAATAATATTTGATATCAAAGATTTCCAAGGGAGTTAAAAGAATGATTACAAAGAAGCCAAAACCGGCACTTATATATAAAGATGTTGTCGTGTCCTATGATGACCTTCATAAAATTGTCCAATCTGTAACCGATATTCTGAAACCGATACAGGCAGAAAAAGCGGTGATTTTTATGGAAAACCGCTTAGAGTGGGTTTATACGTTTTATGCTGCATGGAAAAACGGCAGTATTGCCGTACCAATTGATTACCTGTCCACATCCGATGAAGTCAGATATATTCTTGAAGATTGCAAACCGGAAGTTCTGTTCTTCAGCGAGGAAACCCGGAATACTGTCAGCAACGCTGTTAAAGGATTAAAGAATGCACCAAAACTTATTTTTATTGGCGATTTGGATTTAAGTTGTGACAATGAGGCCGAACCTTTCCCTGTATTTGAACCGGATAATGTTGCCATGTTGATATATACATCCGGCACAACAGGTTCTCCAAAGGGCGTTATGCTGACATTTGACAATATACTGGCAAATGTAGAAAGTGTTTCGGTCGGTGTTCCAATCTACAAAGAAGATGAATCCATCCTTGTTTTATTGCCGCTGCATCATACGTTTCCCCTAATGGGAACGCTCATAGCCCCATTGTATAACGGGATGACCTGTGTATTCAGTCCTTCCATCAGCAGTGAAGATATAATAGAAACACTGCAGTCCAACCGTGTAACCATGATTCTTGGTGTTCCCCGCTTTTACAATCTGCTTCACAAGGGGATCATGACAAAAATTAACAGCAGCAGTGCAGCAAAAAAAATATTTGCATTAGCCCGGCGGCTAAGCTCCCGGACAATATCAAAAAAACTTTTCAAAAAAGTTCACGAACAATTTGGCGGAAATGTGAAATACATGATCAGTGGAGGTGCCTCACTGGATGCAGACGTCGATAAAGATTTTCGCACATTGGGATTTGAGATACTCAGTGGATACGGGATGACAGAGTGCGGTCCGCTGATCAGTTTTCCTCATCCCGGCAAAGCCAGACCGGGTGCCACCGGATTTGCCACAACTACGCTTGAAATTAAGATTACGGATGAGAATGAGATTATTGTCCGCGGCAGGAATGTTATGAAAGGTTATTACAATAATCCTGAAGCAACAGCAGACGTTATTCGGGACGGATGGCTTCATACCGGTGATTTAGGACGGGTAGATAAGAAGGGCTATGTATATATCACCGGTCGATTAAAGGAAATTATTGTTCTGCCCAATGGAAAAAATATAAATCCGGAAGAGATAGAAAAAAAGATTTTGGAAGTATCTGACCTCATTAAAGAGGTTGGAGTTTACATGGCAGATGATAAATTACAAGCCGTTATCTATCCTGATTTTGATAAACTCCGGGAACAAAACGCCGTTAATATCGAAGAACAGATCCGATGGGAAGCAATTGACCTGTATAACAGGGGTGCATCACCTGCCAAACGGATCAGCGGATTCACGGTGATTCAGGAAGAACTCCCAAAAACTCGTCTTGGAAAAATAAAACGATTTGTATTGGAATCCTTTGCGCGAGCAAAACGAACCATAGAAAAATCTTCATCAGTCGAAGAGCCTGATTTTCATGAATATCAGCTTATCAAGGAATACCTTATCCAACAAAAAGAACGGCGGGATATTTTTCCTGATGATCATCTGGAACTGGATCTGGGTATGGACTCACTGGATAAGGTGAGCTTTCAGGCATGGTTAAAGAACACATTTGGTGTAGACCTTCAGGAAGATCATTTTATCCATTTACCTACCGTAAAACAAATTTCCGATTATATTCGTGAAAAAAGAACCCGGATAAACACAAAAGCGACAGACTGGGGTCACATATTAAAAGAAAAAGTTGATTTAAACCTTCCGAGAACGGGCGCAAGTCACGGATTGATCCGAAATTCAGCAAATCTTCTCTTCAAATTATATTTTCATTTGAAGTCTTCCGGGTTGGATAACCTTCCCGATTCACCCTTTATCATTGCTCCCAATCACCAGAGTTTTATTGACGGGATGTTTGTCAGTGTATTTTTGTCCGATCATATTTCCCGGAAAACATATTTTTATGCAACAGAGAAGCATGTTCGCAAAAACTGGGTAAAAAAACTGGCCGATACCAACAATGTAATTGTTGTGGACATTAATAAGGATTTAAAGGGTTCCATTCAGAAAATGGCGGAAGTAATCCGACAGGGAAACAACATAATCATTTTCCCTGAGGGTGCCAGAACACGGGATGGAGAATTGATGGAATTTAAAAAAACCTTCGCTATCCTGGCATGTGAAATGGGAGTGCCGGTTATACCTGTAGCCATTAAAGGTGCATATGAAGCATTTCCAACCGGGACAAAAATTCCAAAATTATTTAAAGAAATTACCATTGACTTTTTACCTCCTGTATACCCGGAAAATCTGGACTATGACGAAGTGACGAATAGGGTCAAAGAGGCTATTGCGAACCGATTAAAAGACTAAGCGTCATTCAATATTAGCGGCATACTGAATCTTTGAATTTAATCAAGAATCTTCAAGCATTTCGCGGGTAAGAGTCTTAAAAAATAAAATTCTGAGAGACACAAGCAGAGCAATGATAAAAAGTATGATACGCACCCAAATTATTGAAACTGTAAAAAAGGCGGAGAGACAAATTGTAGTCCATAGCAGGACCAGGGATATAGATTTTGCTCTTGGACTGATGGCTTTATGTTTCATATAGTTCCTGAGATAAGAACCGAAAAGCCGGTGATGGATCAACCATTGATATAATGGATCCGAGCTTCGTACAAAACAGGCTGCAGCCGCAAGAAGAAACGGCGTTGTGGGCAGAATCGGTAATATTACACCCAGACCGGCCAATCCAACCAAAAATAAACCGCTGATTATTAATAACCCTTTTCTAAGATCGAATCTTCTCTTTCTTGCATTTTTTACTGCAGGCAGATTATTACTCTTCAAGAATGATGACCTCATATCTTTGCTTGTGTAATCTAAAAAAACAGATCTGTAAGAACAAACGTATCAATTATTAATTCATTTATTTTAGTAAAAAAGATGATCTATTAATTATTTAAAATATATTAAACTGTTGATTTTCTTTTGTGCAATTCTTATATTTCACATTAGAAACAATCTGAAGATCGAAAATTCTTACATGAACACATACAACGCTCCATCATCATATTTTAAAGCAATACTATTTCATCATTTCTATTACTATATATTATGAGGTATACATGGATGAGTTAATAATTGGAACCCGCGGTGACCGTCTGTCAATATGGCAGGCAAATCACATAAAGCAGTTGCTTAAGGAGCATTATTCGGATCTCAATATTAAAATGAAAATAATTAAGACCCGTGGCGACCAGATGAGTGAATACCCTTTTACAAATATGGACAGAAAAGGGCTTTATACGGCTGAACTGGAACAACAATTACTCAACGATCAAATCCAAATTGCAGTACATAATGCATTAAATGTTGATATTAATATTGCTCCCGGACTAATTCTGGCCGGTTATCCTAAAAGGGAATCAGATCAGGAATCCTTTGTGAGTTATAAGTGGTCATCGATGGACGAACTGCCTCCCTCTCCTGTCATTGCAACCGGAAATGTTATACGTCGTGCACAATTTTTAAAACTATTTCCAAAAACACGATTTGTGGGACTTCAGGGGAATTTTAATTCGAGGATTTTCAAGCTTAAAAATCAGAAATGGGATGGTATCGTCACAGAGTATGTCAATGTGGAACGGTCATCTGTTCAAAAGATCAATGTCATCCCTTTTGACGTGGAAACATTTGTCCCTGCAATCGGCCAGGGAGCGATAGGACTGGAAATATCCGCTTATAATGATGAAATACGTAATTTGATCCAGCCGGTTTTAGATGAAAATACTGATATTTGTGTTTCCCTGGAACGTCAGATCCACAGTGAGCTGATAAAAATCAATCCCCGACTGATTATTGGCGCTAATGTGCGTATTGAAGATAAAGCAATGGCTATCTGTACCTTTGTTACCACACCCGAAGGAAAACCATCCCGTAAAAAATGTAAAAAAGGGAAATCAGAAGAAAAGGAAAAGCTTTTAGCCACAGTGATCGAGTCCTTAATAAACGAAAAAATTGAAACATGGTAGCATAAAAACGTTTATATAAAAAAAAGGCTTCGTAATCGAAGCCTTTTTTAATTATTTGCAGTATTTCAGAATGGAAGAACTTTAGGGAGCTTATATTGAACGCCCAGGCGAACATCCAGCCATTCCATTGTTCCGCCGGCATCTTTATCAACACCGGTCAGAATTTCATGACCGCCCAGTTTTACAACCACACCCAGATTTTCAACCAGATCGCCCAGGTCATAACCATAGACGACTGCTCCGTTTATTCCGGCACCGGCATAGCTGTCGGTTCTGCTGAGGAAATAACCGGCAACACCAAGTTCTATACCCAGCTTCATTTTGTCGGGCATAAACTTTGACAGATCCAGTCCTCCGAAAGCCCCAACCAAAGCAGCGCTGATATCATCACCAACGTCAGCACCGGCCATCAGGTAACCAAGATTTAAACCGGCAGAGATGAACAACCCGTCCAAATCGACAAGTTTGGGAACTTCAACAGTTAATCCTACTGCAGGTCCCACGCCGAAAAGGTTGGAAACATTTTGTCCCACAGGAACAAAACCGCCGCCGCTCAATCCGAGAACCAGATCGTGCCCCATTTTAACCTTAACTTCTTCCACAACCTCAACAACTTCTTCTACCGGTTCTTCGGCAACCACTTCAGCCGGTTCTTCAGCAACCACTTCATCCTGTGCCAAAAGGGCGCCGAAGGTTGCAAAGAAAACAGTAAACACCACAACAATAATTCGTTTCATTTTATACATACCTCCAACGTTGTTTTTATTCAACTTTCCACCTCAGTTATAAGAAACATATTGAATTAAAACAGTTCAGTCAACATATAATTTATATTTACCGAGATTTTTTTACATTTTAGTGTGATATTTGTCAAAATGTCAGTAAAAATTCCTCCATAAATATTCTTGCCGACATATTTTCGCATGAAAAAATGCTCTTTTTCATTTTTTGGATTTGTTCTTCAGAAGCATAGTCTCCCGCAAGTGCTTTAAATTTGTTATCCAAATCTGTTTGGGTCATAGGTTCCCTCGGATCACCTTTAGGGTATTCAAGGTATTGTTCGAAGACCTTACCATCCTTGAGCGTTATCTTTACTTTTGACGGTTGCTTGGCCGGGAACATTTTTTCAAACTCGATTGATGCCTCGCCTTTTATTTTATCGATAACGTCCCAAAGCCTGGGATCTTTCATTTTTTCGTCAGAAAAGCTGGCTGTCGTTATTTGCCGGTCAATTAAAGCTCTGGCAATACAATAAGGCAGACTGTGATCAGCTGTTTCACGGCTTTCGGGTCTGTATTTATGCGGATCAAACAGAATATCACATGCACGGGCAATCGTTGTAATAACGACTTTTTCAATATCTGAATAGTGAATATCATTTTCACTGACAATTTTGATTGCAGCTGACAGATGCGTGTGTGTCAAAGCCTCTGTAGGGAAAGCTTTCATACTGCAAGTCATAATCCTGAAAGATTTTCCCAGACCATCCGTCAGAACAGCATCATCCCAATCCGGACCATAAACATCTTTAAATCCTTCTTTCCCTTCAAAGATAGCCTCGGTTCCCGAATACCCTTTTTGTGCCATTAAAGCAGCAAAAACTCCGGATTGAACAGACATGGGATCCACTGTATTTTTCATCATAGTCAATTTACCGGCAGTTGGACAGCCAATTGTGTGATTATGGCAACCGCTTATGCCAATAGCATGTACCATCTGATCTTCATCAAGACCTAAAATTTTCCCTGCAGCAATCGGTGATACCAATTGTGTCAAACTTGCATGATGCCATTTTCTTTCCCGTATTCCCGGTTTTCCCCATTCACACAATCTTTGTTCAAATTCATACGCCAGGACGACAGCAACAATCACATCTTTCATGGAAGCGTTCACTTTTTCAGCCAGACTGAGGGCGGCAGGGATGATATCCGAGGGATGGGACGGATCTTCTTTCCAGTAAATATCATTAAAATCCAGTGCACGGATCATCAATGAATTGACAAGGGCAGCATTAACGGCAGGAATTTTATCTCCAAATCCAAAGACCGTAGCTTCCGGCGTACCCCCCATTTCCAGATAAATATCACGAATTATGTTAACATCCTTGGTTTTCATACTTCCTATAGCACATCCTATAGAGTCATAGATAAATCGTTTTGTCTGTTCAATCACTTCATCCGGTAAATCCTCATATTTCAGATTTACAGCATAACGAGCTATCTGACGACTAATTGTGTCACCCATAACACCATGTCTCCCTTACTTGTTTAATGAACGGTTATTATTTATCCTTTATAAAATCTGAAGGCTTGAAAGTTTCAAACTTTCCTTCAGGAAAAGGATAAACGGATATCTTTTTATCTCTTTCTCTGACGTCACGAGAAACTGAAGTTCTATAAACCGGTTCAGTTTTTATACCTGAACGAAGGATACCTATCAGGGAATCCCTGTCTCCTCCTACTATTACAATTGCCAGATTTTCTGTTCCAATAGAATTCTTTATAATCTCATTTGCCGTTTTATAATCAAGAGAATCCAGCAATTTTGAAGTTGATTCAGGAAAATCACACAGACTGTAAAAATGGGCATCCTGATTGAAACCCATAAAATCTGCCTGAGAACCGGCATAAAGATTTATGTATGATTTTAGAAATGTCCGGGTGTTTTCAAATGCAACACTATCCATTCCTGTATTTTTAAGGTTGTCCAAGTCATGAAGCACAAGTCTGAGGGCAAAAGGAAGATTTCGATTCTCCAAAGGACGGATCCAAACGCTGAAATACTGATAACTCCGGGGATGTCCGGGTTGTGGAAAGACGGAATAGCTGTTCTGGACAACGTGTTCAGCATAGGCATAATCACCATAATTAAAACCGCGTTTTACCCTGAGTTCTTTCATAAAATGCCCGTAAAAAGTCCGGTGTTCTCCAAGCCAGGAAGCAAAAATCCATAAGGGATAAAATTCAGGATCTGACCGGTTGTAGGGAATATGCCAGCCCACTGATAACGCTGAAACACCGCTTTTATTTTCAACCAAAACATAGTGCACGCTATCTGATTTTTTTGGTTCAGGTGTCTTTACGGAATCAGGGTAGACATTGGAATTAAAACCTGCAAATAATTCAGTCAGCTTTATTTTTTCGTCTTCTGTTAGGGGACCGGAAACAGCTATTTCCAAATTATTGACGGAAAAATTGGATTTCCACCATTGGTTGAGGTCATTCGAAGTAAGCCGGGAAAAAGTTGCCGGATTTCCTGCCGGCAATAAAGCATAGGGATGATCATTATACAGAGTTTGAACCAATAAATCCCGGCTAAAATCTTCACTGCGAAACAGTATTTGTTGCTCAAGATCATTTTTATATTCACTACTCAATACATCAATTTCATCCTGAAGAAAGCGTGGATTTTTCATTCGGTCACCAAGAAGAGAAAGCCAGGAATTAAAATGGTCGTGATGTAAACGGAAAACAAAGCCTGACACTTCTGCATCAACAATAACAGCCTCACTGATTGCCATATTCATCAGGTCCCGGTGTATCTCATCCTTTGAATAATTTTTTGAGGAGGTTTTAAGAACAGCATTCATTGTCAGTCGGGTAATTCCATTATTTAACGGATTTTCCATGGCCGATCCGGTTTGA
This sequence comes from Fidelibacterota bacterium UBA6817, assembly GCA_002452555.1. Taxonomy (GTDB): domain Bacteria; phylum Fidelibacterota; class Fidelibacteria; order Fidelibacterales; family Fidelibacteraceae; genus Fidelibacter. The sequence goes on from DKER01000175.1 coordinate 12,392, forward strand.
AAACGAATGCTGACAGACACAATATCACCCCTGTCATAGGGATATTCTTGAAACCACACAGGGAAATCCCGGCTGCATCCGATAAACATCAACAAGAAGATGATCAAAGCAATTTTTTTCATGGCTTCAGCATCCATACATACGACTGATTATTTTTGATCATATGCTTATTTTTAAAATCACGAATATCATATAATTCAAGCCTGTCCAGATTCAGAAAGAAACGGTTAAGTTCCTGCGGATCACCGGTAACATGGGAATAATCAGCTAAAATATTCAATACAGATGCCGGTGATTCCATTCGAAGACTTGTTCGATAAAAATACCGGTCTCGAATTGTTCGCAGATCGGATTCACTCATTTGATAGCGAGAATCCAGAAGAAATCCATTGATAAAATCCGGGATTCGGGCATTTTTTCCGTCATCGGTCAGAGTTAAATCCAACGATATCCAAAAAGGATCAATTGTTAAAGGTGCACTATAACTGCTCTTTGATATCCATTTTTTTTCATCACGAAGTTTTGCTATGAGCGGTGAACTTTCAGAAAAATAATGTTCCGCTAAAATGGCAGCTGACATATGCCCTTTTGAATCCTGTTCATACCCGGGAATTTTCCAGGCAATTTTTAACAAAGCTGAAGGAACCGAAGAATGATACAGAGTATCCGTACAATGTACGGATTTCAAAGAATGAGGGATGGGAATCAAGGGGGTTTGTTTATAAACCCATTCCGAAAAGAGAATTTCAGCTTCTGTCAGCACATCACCGGGTTTGTCTATCTTTCCTGCTATAAACAACACTGTTTTTTCAGGGGTGTAATTCTTTTCATAAAATTCACGGATAAACGCATGACCGGACGGCATTTTCATAACATCCTGTTTATACCCAATAACCGAGTGTTCGTATGTATGTCCGCTAAACATGCAGGTTCGAAGGCGATTACTCATCATCGTAGACGGATAATTCTCAGATATCCCAAATTCGCCGATTACGGCTCCTGTTTCTGCCTTATAATCATCTTCTTTTATAGAAAGACGCATCAGTCGGTCTGCTTCCATATGAAGGATATCCTTCCATCCTTCCGGATCACACCGTACGGTATAACAGGTATAATCCATCCCTGTATAGGCGTTGCTGTCCCCGCCATACCGATACATTATACGGACTCTGTCTTCTGTTGTGAAATTTTCTGATCCCCGGAACATCATATGTTCAAGAAGATGGGCATAACCTGTATATCCCTGATCAATTTCATTCCGGGATCCAACCATAACCAACGTAGCAAAACTGACATACTGTGCATTTCTCATAGGAATTACAACAATCCGCATCCGGTTCGCCAATTGTTTTTCATACATGAGATAGGGAAAAAAAGCAGAGTTTAACAATCTCGGTAAAAGAATTAGGAAGAATAACAGAGTTATTGTTAAGTAATTTTTTTTCATTGCATGAAAAATACGAGGTGTTATTAAAAAAAGAAAGGTTTTCCGCTTATGTACAGCAGCAGTCAAACACCTTTTTTATTAAAAGAAGGATTCAACTGCCGGGAGATAATGTTTCGCTTAAGACTTGCAATATTGGCTGTAGGATCCACGTTTTTAGGGCATACCGTCTGACAATTGAATTGGGTATGACAGCGAAAAACACCGTGTTCACCTGCAACAAGAGCCAGCCGTTCTTCGTCGTCTTTATCCCTTGTATCCATAAAAAAACGGTTGGTTTTGGCAAGAGCTGCCGGTCCCAGATAATCACTGTCAGTTCCATTAACGGCACAGGAAGCATAACAGGCAGCGCATAAAATACAATCCGCGATATAATCCAGATGCGTTCGTTCATTCTGAGTCTGGATCCGTTCTTCTCCTTCGTCCGGATCGCCGGGAATAAGATACGGTTTTACAGCTTTTAATTTATTGAAAAAAGGTTCCATATCCACATACAGATCCTTTATGACATCCAGATGAGCCAAGGGCCGAATGGTAATGCGTTTCCCAAAACCACTTATCTGTGTTTCACAGGCTAAACGGTATTTCCCGTTGATATGCATGGCACAGGAGCCGCAAATTCCTTCTCTGCACGAAGAGCGGTATGCAAGCGAACCATCCAGAAATTCACGGATATAATTCAACCCCTGAAGAACTGTCATTCCTGAATGCCAGGGAACACTATACGTTTCAAATCGGTGAGTATTGTCTTTTTGCGGATCAAAGCGAAAAATGCTGAAGGTTTTTATTTGTGTCATCATTATCTCCAATAATTAATAATGACGCTTTTGAGGTTTATGAAGCGACAGGTCAACAGACGATGTGGACAGATCTGCAGATGTTCCGTTCCAGTGAGCGATTGTATGTTTCAGCCAGGACCGGTCATCCCGCATCGGATAATCGGTTCTGAATTGGGCTCCTCTGCTTTCCTGCCGGTTCAAAGCCCCTTTAAGAATTACATCTGCCAGGTCAAGACTTCCTTTCAGCTGAACAGCCCATAACAGGTCGAAATTAGCAATGCGTCCTGAACTGTTCAGACCAATATTTTTATATCTTTCTTTTAATTCCCGAACTTTTTCGAGAGAATTTGTCATAGTCCGGGCTTCCCGGAAAATACCGGCGCCTTTATCCATGGCTTCTCCCAATTCACGTTTCAATACAGAATGGTTTTCGCTTCCTTTAGAACGGAAAAGACGGGTAATTTTTTCATCTTCTTCTTTCAGGATGCTGTTATAGAATGTGAGTCCGGTTTCATCCGATCCCCCATCTTTAAAATAAGCTGCGGCAGATTCACCGGCAATTTTACCGAAAACGAC
>DKER01000134.1 GCA_002452555.1 Fidelibacterota bacterium UBA6817
GAATGATGAATTGAATGAAGAATGATTGAATTTGATCAGTTGACTTTTGACTTTCGACTTTCGACTTTCGACTTTCGACTGTCAACTTTCGGCTATCTACTTCATAATCACCATTTTCCTGATTGATTTTCTGTCACCAAATTCAATCTGACAGATGTATAGTCCGGATGGAACAAGATAATTGTTTTGATCATATCCATTCCAATACACAAGGTTGTAACCCGCACGTTCAACTGTGTTTTTAAGGGTAACAACGTGTTCACCGCGGATATTGTAAACGGATATTATAACATGGCCGTCTTCCGGAAGGTCATATTTTATGACGGTTGAACTGTTAAAAGGATTCGGGTAATTCTGGTGAAGAGTAAATGTACCGGGAAGAGTTTCTTCATGAATGTTCGTGATAGACAATCCTTTTTTGTTGCAATAGTAGTTGTACGGCGCTGAATTGGTGAGTTCATAATCCGGATCAATGTATTCTGTAGTCCAATACGGCAGTTCAGGCGGTGTTTCAGATCTGAGCATTTCTATCCATTCCTCATCCGTCAGTCTGTTGGCGATAGGCTGGATAAATTCATAATACGAGAAGATACCACCCACCGTTATCGCGAGTTCTCCTTCAACCGGGCATATTACATAGATTCTGAAAGGATAGCCCACACCTTCCTCAAGGCAGGTTCCTGAATTGGGATCGGTGTGAACATCTGCAACAACGGGCATTTCATCATCAATGGCAGGTAAGAACCAATCATATTCATCATAATATTCAGGAAAGGTGACAAGGTCTTCGATTGTTTCACCAAAGAGGCAGAGTGATTTGTATTCATCCGTTGTAATTTCTCCTCCGGTCAGTTCTTTTTCAGATATACTTTTCAGGGTTAAGAGCAGGTCTTCCAAAATGAGTAACCGTTCTTCCATATCTTCATTGAGTATGGACAGTCCAAGTAATCCCTCTTTTGTCAATTTTGTAAGGGAAGCCAGCCGGGCATAGAGCCAGGGATTCGGTTCCACATATCCCCGAACGAGTATATTTCTGGGCCCGTCACCGATGCGTGTTTCACTCTGTTTTGCGTATAAAAGGGTATTATGCCGCAATTCGGTCCAGGACCCCAGAGCCGTGTTCAAATCCTTCCGGAGCCATGCCAGATTCTGCATAAACGGCGGGAAGCCCCCGTCTTTCTCAATAAGGAGAGGCATCAGACAGTAAAGCCAGTTCCAATAGAGATTTTCCACCCATTGTTCGTCCGGATAATCTTCAAATTTGGCTTTAAGCACTGCAAGTTGACTCAAATATCCGGAATACTCGGTTTCACCCATTTCTTCCAGCAGGTTAAAGGCTTCATCCGAATTTAGGACGGCGAGAATATCCAGGGACTTAGGCATGCGTCGCTCCACAGAAACAAGCTGGCTGAAGATATACGAATCGGGGACGAATCGCTGCCCCATAAACCGCATACCCTTGCCTGTCAGTGTCGGGATTTCAGGATAAGGGAAAAAATCATCAGCCCAGTTAATAAATGCTGACAGATCAGATTCATTCAGAATATTTTCAAGATTCTGAGATGCGAAGTCCTGGCCAAAATATTCCAATGCTGCACGAAAATAATCCTGGAGTAAGAGATCATCGGCTTTTCCCACAAAAAAGACAGTCGGCAGATATATATTATTCCACAGAGTCCACACTTCATCGCTTTTAACCATATTTTCCATGAGATAAATCAGGGCAAGGGCTGAACCGGTAATATTGATGCAGGATGTTCCCTCACTATCATGTAAAACAAACGTCTGCCTTCCATGCCACATCATGGCCTTAAAATAGTTCTCCAGTTCCTCTGTTTTTGTATAATGCCCTCTGGGTTTATACTGACTGTAATCTTCAGGATAAGCGCCGAAGAGGGGGGATATCTCATATCCGGCATGGGCTTCAATCAGTTCCAGTTCCTGACGGACCGTATCGGAGACGAGATCCGGCACCTGGTACGTGCTGTCCATCAGTTTCATGGGGACTGAAAAGTAGGCAACAAGGGTTTTAAAACAGGACCTGATGAGATCATCGGAGTGATTGTAATAGGCATTAAGGGATTCATGGACCAGCATACTGTCCATCTCTTTCAGATAACGGATGAGATAATCCTCTTCAGTGGTTGAAAGAATCTTATCGAAAAGTTTATGGTAGGTGTGTAAAACCGCATCGGTGGTAATAAACTGGGGGATACTGTTTTCACGGGCTTCATTATAGATGTCGTAGATCTCTTTATATCCTGAAGGACCTGAATCTCTTCCGGGAATCACCACAAAGTGGTTTTCCAGTAATTTTTGTTTTTGTGATTCTGTAAACGTGAAATTACTGAAGTTTGAAACATTGCTGAAATCTGATTCTATGTCATATTGCGGCGCATTTAGTATTATCTCAACAGTGTAGGGGATATAGGTACCGAACTCCGTTTCAATCTGATCTGTAATATCTGCCAGCATGCCTGTTTGGGCGAGGGAAAGTTTAAAAACAATAAAAAATATTAAGAGTAATTTTGTTTTCATTTTATCTCTTCTCTCCATATAAAATTTATAAA
>DKER01000164.1 GCA_002452555.1 Fidelibacterota bacterium UBA6817
ATAGACGGAACGTTCCGTGTGTTCAATGATTATTCCGGACCGGACTTCATTCGGAAGGTCAGAAGTCGTTATCTCTGCCCTGTAATGGCTGATATTGCGACCCTGGAAGAAGGTCTGGCCTGTGTAGATGCCGGGGCAACATGTCTTTCAACGACGTTGAGCGGATATACACCGCAAACCAAAAGAAAAAACATGAAATCGCCTGATTTTAAATTGATCAGTGATCTTGTAGCTCATACGGATGTTCCTGTTATTGCCGAAGGTCGGTTCAAAACCCCCGATGAGGCTGCGAAAGCCCTTCGCTTAGGTGCCTGGGCTGTGGTTGTCGGTAAGGCAATAACAAGCCCAAAACAAATAACAACCTGGTTTGTAGAAAAAATGAAGGAAGAAATTTCTTAGCAATGGGTACGACTGACCTGACATATGATGTTGTCGTTGCCGGTGGCGGGATCGCCGGCATTTCTGCTGCCGTGAAAGCCGGCCGCCTGGGGGTAAAAACCTTGTTGATTGAACAATATGGATTTACGGGCGGGTCGGCAACGGCAGGAATGGTATCCCCGTTTATGAAACATACTGTTCATGGAATACCTTTGACGAATGGTATTTTCAGTGATATTGAACAGGGAATGAGAAAACGTCACGGTATGATCGATAACGGATTCTCAGGCATTGCTTTCCGTTTATCTGCGTTTGAACTCCTGAATGATGCCGGTGTTCATATTCTCCCCAATGCTCTACTCATTGATGCGGTCATGGATAACAATGAGTTAAAACACATTAAAGTTCTTTATGATCAGAAAGAAATTACCGTATACGGAAACATGTTTATTGATACGACCGGTGATGCCCAACTTGTTTATCTGGCGGGACTTCCATACGAAAAGGGTGAAGAGGGGCGCATGCAGGCAATGACGCTCTTTTTCCGTATGGGAAATATCAATATTCCGGATGCTCTGAAATATATTACTGAAAACCCGCAGAATTTCTTCAACTGGATGGATTATAATTTCAATCCGGATAAAATCATCAGTGTGGGCGGATATTTCAGTTTTGTTAAAAAAGCCCATCTGGAGAACCGATTATCGGAAAATGTTCGCTATATATTTTTTACAACCCTTCCATCAAGCGGCGAGGCATCATTTAATACTTCCAATATTCTTGAACTGGACGGCACGAGTTCGTCTGATATGACACGGGCTGAAATGGAAGGGCGAAAACAGGTTGCTGATGTTGTCAGGATCCTTCAAAAAGAAATTCCGGGTTTCAGACATGCCTATCTGATTGAAACAGCAAGTCAGGTAGGCGTGCGTGAAACCAGGAGAATAGTGGGGGATTACTGTCTGACAGGCGAGGATGTTCTTGAAGGACGGAAGTTTCATGATGCAATAGCCCGCGCCTGCTATGGAATTGACATCCATGGAGCTAAAGGTGAAAAAGATCGAATGGATGAATTGAAAGAAGGGGATTATTATACGATTCCTTACCGGTCCCTGATTCATAAAAACGCCGTTAACATTTTAAGTGCCGGCCGATCTCTGTCGTCTACACGGGAAGGACATGCAGCAATTCGTATAATGCCTACGGCTGCAGCAACCGGTGAAGCGGCCGGTGCAGCGGCGGCGTTTGCTGTTAAAAATACGGTTCCTCTGAGAAATATTTCCTATGCCGAACTCCTGCCCCTGATCAGGCATAATGTCGAATTCGGCGACTAATTCCCAATGATGATACAAAAACTGTATGAAAATCCTTATTTTTTGCAGTGGAGAGCACTCATGTCAAATTTTTTAAAATGCTTTACCCTGATAACGATGGTGTTGATGCTGCTCTTTTATTCCTGCAAAACCGACAATCGGAATTTTCAGGGTATTCACGGCATGTGGTTCCGGCCTCCGACAGATTCGGTTGAATTGGTTCAGTCTCTTGAGAATATGAAAAAACTGGGGATTAATACAGTCTTTATTGAAACATTTTATCACAGTTGGACGATATATTCCGGTGAAAACTCAATTCAAAGACCTGAATTTTCAGGCTGGGATCCTTTAATGATGACACTGAAATATGCCCATGAAAACAATATGGAAGTTCATGCGTGGATCGAAGTATTCTATGCTTTTAATCCCGATTATCTGGACGGGACCATGGGTCCGGTTTTGACACAATATCCGGATTGGCTCCTGGAATCTGGCGATCCTGACGATCCGTTTGCGGAAGAGGGAAAAGTATTTTTCAATCCGGCTCATCCCGAACTGAATGATTATCTCATTTCAATGATGAAAGAACTTGTCGGTAAATATCCCGTGGATGGCGTTCATCTTGATTATATCCGCTATCCAATTCATTCAAATGATAAACAATTCGGCTTTGACGCTGTTTCAAAAGAACTGTTTTATAAGGAAACAGGACTCGAATTGTCACCTGAGTCGATAAGGGATGACGTTATTTTCAAACGATTCGCCGAATGGAAAAAGAATAATGTAACCCGATTTGTGAAAAGAACGGCGGAGGAATTGAAACGGATTAATCAGGATATACAAATATCGGCAGCTATTTTTCCGTCTTACAGGAATGATCCCGAATCCTTGCTGAAATTTCAGGACTGGGCAACGTGGGTTCAAGGTGATATGCTGGATTTTATTACGCCCATGTGCTACGGATATACGGGAAATTCGCGGCGTGAGGAAATTCGGGAATCATTGGAGTTATCCAGAGTGCCGGTTGTGATCGGTCTGGCAATTAACCGTGTAAAAAACAGCCGTGATGTTGAAAAACTTATTGAGGACGGATTCACGGATGGTTCGGCTGGGATTGCCTGGTTTGCTTACAATTGGCAAACCCCTGTTTTTGTAAAGACTATAACCCATTATTTTAAGCAGGAATCATATGGACAGTAAATCCATACATTTTGGTACAGACGGGTGGCGGGGTTTGCTGGATTCTGAGATCAACAAAGAATCTGTAGCCCTTGTTGCGCAGGCTTTTGCAGATTATTTAAACTTAAAATCTCCTGACGAACCCCCTACATGTGTTATTGGTTATGACACACGGCAGTATTCGCCTGAATTTGCCCGAATATTTGCTGAAATTCTGAGCGGGAACGGCATTTTGGTTACATTATCCGACAGGATTGTTCCAACACCTGTGGTCTCGTTTACAGTTAAACACCGGAATATGCATGCCGGCGTTATGATAACTGCCAGTCATAATCCTTCCCAATATAACGGTATCAAGTTCAAGGCATCATACGGGGGCCCCTTTTTTACGGAAGAAACCCAAAAGGTTGAAGCCCTTCTCGGCAAATCATTGATCAGCCATACACGGGAAAACGTTGCCGTTGAAAACCTTTTACCCGACTATATAGCAAGGTTGTATCAACTTATTGATTTTGAAGCGATACATAGTTCAGGTATACGGTGTGCCGTGGATTCCATGCATGGGGCAGGAGGGAGTTTGATAAAGGATTTGCTTGAAAAAAATAATTGTCCCGTTTATGGCATTGCCTGTGAGTTCCTCCCGGATTTTGGCGGGCGAACAGCTGAACCCATAGAAAAAAATCTTGAGCCTTTAAAAGAATTCCTCAGAATCAATACAGATATCAGTGTTGGACTCGCAACAGACGGAGATGCAGACCGTCTTGGCGTTTTACTGGATGGCGGGTCATGGTTAAGTGCCCAGGAAACGATTCTTCTTTTTGCAGATTATCTGATTGACGTTAAAAAACATCCGGGTGCCATTATTAAGACATCATCTGTAACAGATAAACTCCGTCTGCTGTATGAAACCAAAACACAACCGGTGTATGATGTTCAGGTCGGGTTTAAATATATCGCGGAAAAAATGCTGGAAATGCCTGTTGTGCTGGGCGTTGAAGAAAGCGGCGGTTTTGGGTTTGGACATCACACCCCGGATCGTGACGGAATTTTTTCTGCTCTCCTGTTTCTTGAGCTTTTAGCCGTATCCGGATATAAAAAATTATCGGATCTTATCAGACAATTCAGAATCAGACACAAAATTCTTCACTATGGCAGGATAGATTATACCTTTGATTTGCCCGGCAGAGCACATATTCTGTCCAACCTTGTAAAAACAGGCTTAAAAGATATAAATACCCTGCCTGTTACAGGAATGGATACGTTTATGGGAAGCCGGGGAACAATCAACGGCGTAAAAATCCGTTTAAAAGGAGACTGCCGGTGGCTGCTCCTCAGATCATCGGAAACCGAGCCGATGATTCGAATTTATGCAGAAGGACAAACAGAAGATGAAGTCAGTCTGTTCTTAAATCAGGGGATCGGATTGATTCACGATTTCTCCGGAGTAACACATGAATAAATTTATTAATCAGAAAGAAGCTGCCTCTCTCTTTTCCAAACAGGCTGAAACGTTTACCGTTATTAAAAATCCCGAGGGAATTTATCCTCTCTGTGATATTGTGCCGCTTGCTGAAAAAATTGAAAAGCCTTTGAAACAGGTTAAGGCTGTAGTCTGTGACATGGACGGTACAACGACCACAACAGAGGGACTCTGTATCCATTCTTTAGAGTATATGGTGCGAAAAATCACGAGACGTATGCAGACATCACATTGGAACGGCCTGGATCCGCTTGTAGATTATCCCCACATTATTGGTAACAGCACCACACGTCATGTAGAATATCTGATTGAAACGTATGGGAAAAATATCCGGGAAAATGAACTGAAACGTTCATTTCTCGACGCCGCTCTCTGGTTTCTGACGAATGGTGAAGATGATCAGAGAATCAAAGAAGTGCGGCAAAATCTGATTGCGCTGAATTGCAATGTTATCCTGGAATTTGCTGAAACGATAAAGAAACAGTCCCGGGATACAAAAATTGCCCGGCAAAAACTGCCCGATACTGTATTAAGCAGCTGTTTTAAAGCCGTACAACCTCTCTCATTTACACAAACGGTAAAAATGGCAATAGATATCTACTATCAGCGATATCATGAAATCCTGGCCGCTATAGACGCCCATAAAGCCATCCCCGGTATGGATCGTTCCGATTCGCTGATTGAACCGATGCCCGGTATTGGCATATATCTCGCTCTGATCAAAGGACTTCTCGGGGATGAAATTGAGAAGCTGATCCCCTTATTGACATATGCGTATGAACAAAAGGCCGGGAAACCATGGTCCGGAGAAGAGGATTTTATTCGGAAATTGGTTCATACATCCCGTATTTTTGAGAAACATCCCGCAAAGATTGCAATTGTTACATCCTCAATTTTTTATGAAGCCCGAATCGTCATGACACAGGTTTTTCAATTGCTGAAGCGCGATGCAGAATCCTGGCCCTTGTCAATTGAGCGAAAATCCCGGATTTTGGAGACTTTTTCGACGGTTAAAAATGGTTATGATGCCTTTGTTACAGCCAGTGATTCCAATGAAATCCGCCTGAAACCTCACCGGGATCTTTATAGTATTGCCCTGCACCAGATGGGAATCCATCAGAACGATTTTGATAAAGTTATTGGATTTGAAGACAGTGAGAGCGGTACGATTGCTATCCGTGCAGCCGGTGTGGGCTTATGCTGTGCCGTGCCTTTTCATGAAACGAAAGGGCACGATCTCAGCGCTGCATCTTTTATACTTCACGGCGGTGTCCCGGAAGCTATACTGAACCATTATTCATTTATTAAAACCGGAGCCGGATTATGAATCGTATTTTTCATGTTATTTCCAATACTCACTGGGACAGGGAATGGCGCTATCCCTATCAGAAAAATCGGCAAATGCTGGTGAAAATGATGGATAATGTTCTTGAGATTTTACAAAAGGAACCGGATTACAAGGCATTTCATCTGGACAGCCAGTCTGTAGTGCTGGATGATTATCTGGAAGTTCGTCCTGAAAAAAAAGCACTGATATCACAACTTGTCAAAGAAAAACGGCTGTTTATCGGTCCCTGGTTTATTCTACCCGATGAATTTATGGTCAGCGGCGAGAATCTGATTCGAAATCTGCTGCTGGGACACCGGATCTGCCGGGAATTCGGACGGGTTTCAAAGGTCGGGTATTCGCCTTTTTCATGGGGACAGATATCTCAATTGCCGCAGATATATACAGGATTTGGTGTTGATGTCATTATGTTTTACCGGGGGATGAATTCTCTGGACAGTCCTAAAGCAGAATTTCTCTGGGAAGGGGCTGACGGGACCATAGTTCTGGCATCCCGCTTCTCTACAATGCCACGCTATAATTTCTACTTTTACGTCTATCGTCCCGTCATTCATAACGAGACACCAGATATTGTGGCACATCCCTGGGATAACCACGAAATACCCTTTCATTTTGCAGACCCTGAGCGAGTAGAAGACGATTACTCAATGATTGAACCGGAAGACGGTTATTATGAAGACAATATCAAACCCTGGGTCCAAAAACTCATTGATGAACAGGTTAATGATTTCACAACACCTCACGTTATATGGATGGAAGGACACGATTCAAGCGGTCCAAATATCAAAACACCGAGAATTATTCATGATATCCGCCGCTTGATGCCTGATGTGGATGTCCGCCACAGCACGCTGGAGGATTATGTGGCAGGACTAAAATCTGATGCGGATAGGAATAAGCTCAGCCGCGTGTACGGTGAGCGCCGGAGTGCCCAGTATGATCGCCGAAGCGGTAATCTTTACGGTTATATAACATCTGCACGTATGTATTTAAAACAGGCAAACTTTCATGCAGAGCGTCTTTTGGAAAAATATGCCGAGCCTTTTAATGCGTTGGCTGCTGTTTACGGACTCAATATCAGGGATGAATATCTGAATATTGCCTGGCGTATGCTGTTGGAAAATTCAGCTCATGATTCCGTTGGAGGGTGCAGTCTCGATGCCGTACACGAGGATATGATGAACCGGTACAAACAGATCGAAGAAACAGCCAAAGGTGTGTTTGAACGGGCATGCAAGTACCTTGCAAAACAAATCGATTTGTCACACTACCCGGAACACAGCATCCATGTCCACGCTCTTAATCCTGTTCAGTTTGAATCGGAGGGGCCCGTTGAATTGTTAATAGATATCCCGGAAAAGTATGATAAAGGATCGGTGAAACTTGTTGATAATCAAGGAGAAAACGCTCCTGTATTAATTTTGGAAAGATATCGGTCCCAACCGGTTCTTGAACAATTGGAAGATCGCCCGATGTATTACGAAATGGTCCGGTACCGCTTATTGGCAGATCTGCCGGCACTTCCGCCTTTGGGACACCGGTCTTTTCATGTGATTCCAATAGAAGATGAACCGAATCCGGCAATAAAACCGTTGGCAAACGGAGACGGGAAAATTCTGGAAAATGATTTTCTGCGTATTGAAATTCAGGAAAACGGAACATTTACGCTCTTTGATAAAACTCTCAATCATTATTATGAAGGGTTGGGCTACGTTATAGACGAAGGAGAAAAGGGACATGCATGGACTCATGAACCGGCTGAACCTTTTATAGACAGCCGACTTTCGGAAAATCAGGTAACAATACGTGAAAACAATTGGTTAAGGGCGGTTGTTGAAGTAAAATACGCACTGAATATTCCCAAAAATGCAGAAGAACGCAGTGCCGGATTGAATAACTCAGTTATGCCCGTAACGCTGACATTGTCCCTCCGCAAAGGATCAAAAACTCTGGATATGTCAATTGACGTAGATAATCCGGGTGAAGATCACCGTCTTAGAATTTTGTTCCCGACAGATTTGGAAACCACACATCATTATGCCGAAGGACAATTTGATGTGGTTGAACGTCCGGTTGAACGTCCGGATACATCTGCATGGATTGAACAACCCATGTATGATTACCCTATGTATCTTTTTTGCGGCACGGCTGATCATCATTTTGGTTTATCACTGATTGTTGACGGATTAAAAGAATATGAAGTTATGAATGATAAAAGGCGAACAATGGCATTGACATTGTTCAGAGCTTTTCATTATGTCATTCAGCCGGCATCCAAACAGGATTATGCTGATAATAAAGGGTCACAATGTCTCGGAAAATCAGTGTACCGGTTTTCTTTGATGCCGCACAAAGGAAATTGGCAGGATGGTGGTGTTTATCAAGAAGCATTGCGAATAAATTATCCTCCTGCTTTTTTTCAGACCGGAAGAACGTCGGGAAGCTTAGCGCCTGATTTTTCATTTCTGACTATTGATAATAATAACGTGATGATTTCTGCTCTAAAAGAGAGTGATGCCAGAAATAAGGATGAATATATCCTTCGTCTTTATAATCCGGGGAAAGTCCCTCAGGTTGCGTTATTAACGTTTGCTTTTCCTATAGAATCGGTTAAAAAAACGAACCTGGAAGAATGTGACAGTAAAAGGGTGACAAATATTAACGATCAATGGAAAGTCAGTCTGAACAGCAGGGAAATAATGACTTTAAAAATTAAAACCAAGATATAAGGATTCGGAGAATTTCATGCTGAAGAACAAATATGGATATTTTGATACGGAAAGACGGGAATTTGTTATTACCGACCCGAGAACACCCCGCCCATGGTTCAACTATATGTGGAATGAACGGTATGCCGGATTGATTTCCCATACAGGAGGCGGATTCAGTTATCTGGATTCACCCCGGGATAACCGGTTAACACGCATGCGATATAATACGCTTCCCTGGGATCGCCCCGGCCGGTATGTGATGGTGAAGGATAAGGAAAGCGGAGAATACTGGTCCCTGAGTTGGGCTCCTACATTGAATATAAACTATGACCGGTACGAATGCCGTCACGGGATGGGTTACACACATATTGTCACTGAATATAAAGGTATACGAGGCGAAATAACGTATTTTGTTCCCCGGGACGAAACAGGCGAAATCTGGAAGGTCAGTCTTACAAATCTTGCTAAATATCCCCAGAATATTGAAATCTATGCTTTTACCGAACTTCTGATGGGTAATGCCCTGAACGATCTGATCAATCAACCCAATGATAAACATTTTACCGACATTCGCTTTGACAGAGATACCCAATCTCTGGTTGCTACCCGGCGTTATTGGGTTTTAAATAAAAAAGTTTCTGTTGTTCAACCTAATATCGACTGGAAATATGTTCTCCAGTTTTCATCTTCCCTGAATGTTACCGGTTTTGATGCCGGTCTGGACACGTTTATCGGTAAATGGAGATCTGAGTCCAATCCGCTGGCTGTTGAAACCGGGAAAATGTTTAATACGGAAATCACTGCCGGCGATCCTGTTGCTGCTCTTCAGTCCAAAGAAAAACTTGAACCGGGAAAAACACTGCATTTTTCTGTTCTTATGAAAGTCTCAGAAAAGGGTTCAGTGAATTTGGGTGAAATAAATGCCTGGAAATCAGAAGGTTTTATTGACGAAAAACTATCCGGTCTTCAACAATACTGGGATGATTATTTTTCCGTGTTGCAGGTGGAAACTCCTGACGAAAAAGTCAATACAATGCTGAATATCTGGAATCAGTATCAGGCGGCCGTGACGTTTGATATGGCCCGGAATTCGGGTTACTATCATGGAGGACTCCTGTTCGGGACAGGCATGCGGGATCAGTTTCAGGACATTCTCGGAATGGTCATGGTGGAACCGGAACGCGTAAGAAAACGTCTTCTGAATGCCTTGCAGTTTCAGTTCAAAGACGGATCAACACTCCATAACTTTTTCAAACTGGCAGGGACGGGAGAACGTACCCGGCACTCGGATACGCCTTTGTGGATTCCCTTTGGTCTGATTAAGTATTTTTCTGAAACGGGAGATACGTCAATCTTTGAAGAAACAGTGCCATATCATGATGCTGATGCGGGAACGGTTTATGAACACATGGTGCGAGCAATGGATTATGCCATCAGTGAGACGACGGAGCGAGGACTCCCCCGGATCATGAACGGTGACTGGAACGATACGCTGGATCATATCGGTCCCAAAGGTAACGGCGAGACAATTTGGGGTGCCTTTTTTCTGGGATATATCCTAAAAGAAGCCATATCACTCTTTGAATTCCGCAATGAGCCTGAGCAGATGAAAAAGTATACAGCAGTTTATGAAAAACTCAAACATTCAATCAATGAACTGGCATGGGCAGGTGACTGGTACGTGAGAGCATTCCGGGATAACGGTCAACCGGTGGGAACGCCGGGTGATGATCAGGGGCAAATTTTTCTGAATGCCCAAACCTGGTCTGTTATTTCAGGTATGGCTCCTGCAGAACGGGGAGACTCAGCGTTAAAGAGCTGTCTTGATAAGCTGGAAACGCCCTACGGAATGCAGATATGCTGGCCGGCATACCGGCGGATTGATGATACTGTGGGACTCATCAGCCGGTGCGTACCCGGTAAAAAAGAGAACGGAGCAGTCTTCAATCATGCTTCTGCATGGTTTGTACTGGCTGCCCTTATGAATGGACAAGTAGAAGACGCATACAGAATTTATCTGAAAATGCTACCGGTCAACTCCGGTGCGGATATAGACCGTTATGAAACAGAACCTTACGTTTTTTCTGAATACGTAACGAGTCCTGAACATCCCACAGAAGGACAGGCAAGTCACTCATGGTTAACCGGTTCCGCTGTTTGGATGCTGTATATTGCCTATGGATATTTGCTGGGAATTAGGCCGATACCCGGCGGGCTCCTAATTGATCCCCGAATTCCCGCGGACTGGAATAAAGTCTGTGTTACCCGGAAGTTCCGCGGAAAAACACTTCAAATTATGATTAATAATCCGGATCATGTCAATATGGGTGTCAAATCAATCACTGTTAACGGTAAAACCTGCGATTCACGGATTCTGAATCCGGAAAAATTCCCCGGCCCGGTTTTGGATGTAGACGTGAGAATGGGATAGGGAACAGTTGGCAGTCAACAGTCGGCAGTCAACAGTCGAC
>DKER01000113.1 GCA_002452555.1 Fidelibacterota bacterium UBA6817
TGAACTCTTGAACCCATGAACTCTTGAGCCCATGAGCCCATGAACTCTTGAACTCTTGAACCCATGAACTCTTGAGCCCATGAACTCTTGAGCCCATGAACTCATGATCTCTCAACCTCTCAACTCATATCATTCATCCAATTCAAGTTCAATTATCTCTGATTTAACACCTTTGATCACACTTATTTTTCGGGAAAGTTCCTGGTTCTGCTCATCTGATCCGCATAATTCCAGTATTAATAATCCCTTTTCACTGCAATTTTCCAATACTCCGTCATGAATTCCCAGACGGGTTTTAATGATACAACCCCATGCTGTCAGGACTTTTTGCAGGTTGACAGCAGCATCCTTGCGTTTGCCGATCAATACCAGCAGAATAACTTTTTTCATCGTATTTCTTCCTTTATGATTATTCTTCAACTGTCTCTTAAAAATAAGAGTTTAAAAAGAATGAGACACGTAAAAATTCTCATAATCCTGTATTGATATCAATAAGCTTTTGTCGTAATATTAAAGTTGTGAAACCGGATATTTTGAAAATTTCGAAAACAAATACGTATGATCAGAGGATATGTGATTTATGATGAAACTACGCCGGCAGGCAAGAGAAATGGCATTGCAGGTACTTTATGCACTTGAGATAAGCCATGAACCTATCGACCAGATAATCTCTGATGTAATAATCCTGAATGAAAATGCAGAGTGTGATGAAGTCCTTATGCGTGAGCTCGTTATGAAAGCAGTTAGTAACAGGGAAGCCATTGATGAAAGGATACGGGACAGGTCCAGGAACTGGGACTTTAACCGGATTGCTTTAATTGATAAAATCATTCTCAGGCAATCCATTGCAGAATTGATTTTCTGTGAGGATATTCCTCCCCGGGTTACTATCTCCGAAGCTATTGAACTGGCAAAGAAATTTTCTACTGAAGACAGTCATGTTTTTATTAACGGGTTGCTGGACAGGATTTTCCACGACTTAATTGATGAGGGCCGGATTTTTCCGGAAATATTTGAAAAGCAGGAGAAAGAATGATTTTTGATTTGATTAAACGGATTTTCGGAACGAGTTCTGACAGATATATAAAAAGTATATCACACTATATAGAGAGTATTAATGCGCATTATGAATCGTTAGTGGATAAAAGCGATGATGAACTCAGAGAACGTGTTCGGGAAATGGTTGAATATATTGAATCCAGACGACAGGAAGCCCGTAGAAACGGAGAGGAGCAGGGCCTTTCAGATGAGCAGACAGACGAGGCAATTTATACAGCCGAGCAGGATGCTCTGAATGAATTGATGGCAGAAGCCTTTGCTATTGTGAAACAAGCTTGTAAACGGTTAATGGGTAAAGAAATCAGGGTTATGGGACAGAGTCAGACGTGGGATATGATTCCTTTTGATGTCCAACTGCTGGGTGCTATTGTTCTTCACAGGGGTGATATTGCAGAAATGAAAACCGGTGAAGGAAAAACACTGGTGGCAACCATGCCCGTCTTTCTAAATGCTTTGACAAAAAGAGGGGTTAATGTTGTAACGGTCAATGATTATCTGGCTGAACGCGATTCACAGTGGATGGGTGTGATTTATGATTTTCTTGGTTTGTCTGTTGGCACAATTCTGAACACAATGCCTCCGGACGTCAGAAAAGAAAATTATGCGAAAGATATTGTTTACGGAACAAACAATGAATTCGGTTTTGACTATCTGCGGGATAATATGGCTGTCAGTATGGAAGGGGTTGTTCAGAGGGGTCATTATTATGCCATCGTTGATGAAGTGGACAGTGTTCTGATAGATGAAGCCCGAACCCCGTTGATTATATCCGGTCCCGTCCAGTCCAATACTCATGAATCCTATAAAAACCTCAGAAGCAGTATTGAAAAACTGGTCCGGGCGCAGGAACGGTATGTAAACGGGCTTTTAGTAGAATTAAAACGCGGTAACGATTCCATGGAAGATATGAAGAGAGGAACTATTCTTCTCCAATGTCATCATGGTTTACCCAAGCACCCCGGATTGCTGAAAATTCTGGAAGAGTCCGGTATGAAAAAGCTAATCCATGATACAGAATCATACTACATGCAGGAAAAACGTCTTCATGAAGTAGATGAGGATCTTTTTTATACTATTGATGAAAGAAGTCATGTTATTGATATCACAGAGAAGGGGCGGCAATTGCTGGCCCCCAATGACCCGGATCAGTTTATAATTCCGGATATCGGCGATGAATTTGCAAAAATCGATCAGAAACCGGAACTGTCCGATCAGGAAAAACAGGAAGAAAAAGACAGGATCCAAAGGCTTCACAGCCGGCGCAGCGAAACGATACATAATCTCCATCAATTGCTTAGGGCATATTCTTTATACAACCGGGATGTCGATTATGTCGTCAAAGATGGCAAGGTTTTAATTGTTGATGAGTTTACGGGCCGTATTTTGCCTGGAAGACGTTACAGCGACGGCCTTCATCAGGCAATTGAGGCAAAGGAAAAAGTCCGCATCGAAGGAGAAAATCAAACGCTTGCCACGATTACGCTTCAGAATTATTTCCGCATGTATGATAAGCTGGCAGGTATGACAGGTACGGCTGAAACAGAAGCTGCTGAATTCGGGGAAATTTATAAACTGGATGTTGTCAGCATTCCAACAAATAAACCGGTTGTAAGAAATGACAGAAATGACGTGATTTACCGGTCTAAACGCGAAAAATACCGTGCTATTATTGAGGAAATTATACACTCCTATAAATCCGGACAGCCTGTATTGGTGGGCACAATCAGCGTGGAAGTTTCTGAAATGCTAAGCAAAATGCTGCAGCGGGCCGGTATCCCCCACAATGTCCTTAATGCAAAACAGCATCAACGTGAAGCTGAAATTGTTGCTCGTGCCGGTCATTACGGTGCTGTTACGATAGCAACCAATACGGCAGGTCGCGGAACGGATATTAAGATTACGGATGAAACCCGTAATTTGGGCGGGCTCAAGATTGTGGGTACTGAGCGGCATGAATCACGGAGAATCGACCTTCAGCTCAAAGGCCGATCCGGTCGTCAGGGTGATCCGGGTGAAAGTGTTTTCTTCCTTTCACTCGAAGATGATCTGATGCGCCTGTTTGGCTCTGAAAGAGTCAGTTCTATAATGGACCGCATGGGCATTGAAGAAGGAGAAGTTATCTCTCATCCCATGATATCGCGATCCATCGAACGGGCACAAAAGAAAGTGGAAGAACGGAACTTTGCCATTCGTAAACACCTTCTGGAATATGATGATGTGATGAATATGCAAAGGGAAGTTATTTATGATCGCAGGAATTATGCTTTGCACGGCGGTAATCTCAGGGATGAGATTTATAGTATGCTGGAAAAGTATATCCGGGAAACTATTGGAAAGTTTACGGCTGAAGATGATATACATGAATGGGATTGGGATGGTCTCCGGCAAGAGACGATCAATGTTTTGATGACAGATGTTCATTATGATGATATTAGCGGAACAGAGCCCGGGAAAATTGATCGTGATGATGTTTTCAGGTTTATACATGAACAGGCTTTGACCACATACAAACGTAAACAGCAAATCATTCCTCCGGAAATTATGGGTCGGTTGGAACGGTGGGCTTATCTGATGACTGTTGATAATATATGGAAAGAACATTTATTTGAACTGGATCAGTTGAAAGAAGGAATCGGACTCCAGGCATATGGTCAGAAAGATCCGTTGATCGCTTATAAATCCGAAGCCTATAAGATGTTTGAGGATATGCTTAGCCGGATTGACAGAGAATCTCTTCGTTTAATCTACCGAACCGAAATTCGTATGGAAGCTGAACCCCGTCCTGAGCAAAAACCGGTTAATATGGTGACGAGACATGCCTCTACAGATAATATGGCTTATGAACAAACCGGGAGGCAATCCGCCGAACCGGCTCAGACAGGAAAACATCAGCCCCTTCGCAGGACCGAAAGAAAAGTAGGACGAAATGAACCGTGTCCATGCGGCAGCGGAAAAAAATATAAACACTGTTGCGGAGCATGAAAGTCAGTAGCCGGTAGCCGGTAGCCAGTAGTCGGCAGTGGTCAGTGGTCAGTCATCAGTGGTCAGTTGACAGTGGGCAGTTGACAGTGAGCAGTCGACAGTAGTCAGTCGTCAGTGGGCAGTCGACTGTCGACAGAACCGGTTGGATTACCTCTCAACGTTTCAACCTCTCAACCTTTGAACTTCTGAGCTCATGAACCCATGAACTCTTAAACAGCGAGCACCGGGAGCCTCAACCTCTCAACGTTTAAACCTGCTTATTCTTCATCTTATTCAATTTAAACATGATGATTTCACTGAGCTTTTCAACGTCAAATGGTTTGGTTATATAGTTATCGGCACCAATTTCATAAGCATCCTCCAAATCCTGCATCTGACCTTTCGCCGATAACATAAAGATTGGGATGTCGCGTGTATCAGGATTCTTTTTCAGGCGGGAACACACTTCAAGTCCGTCAATTTCAGGCATCATAATATCAAGAAGGATCAAATCCGGTTTTTCACTGACAGCTTTTTCCAGTCCGTCCTTCCCGTCTACAGCCAACACAACCTCAAAGCCATCCAGGATAAGGTTGTACTTTACCAATTTTCGAATATTCTCTTCGTCATCCACAACCAGTATTTTCATATTGACCTCTCAATATATTTTTAAAAATTATTCATTTGATACATAAACAGGCATGTAAATTCTGAACAGGCTTCCTTTGTTTTCTGCACTAATCAATTCAATATGTCCGTTATGTTTTTCTACGATTTCCTTCACAATTGATAAACCCAGACCTGTTCCCTGAATTTGTGTCCCCGGTCTGTGTATTCGGTAAAATTTGTTAAAAATTTTATCCTGTTCACACGCCGGAATTCCCATGCCGTTATCTTCTACTTCAAGGATTAATTCCTTTGGGGTTTTTCTTAATCGTAAATAAATATTACCATTAGTAGGTGTAAACTTAATGGCATTGCTAACCAAATTCACAATAATCTGACTCATGGAATCTCTGTCACCCAGAATTTCCGGAATATCTGATTCTTTTTCATACGTCAGATTGATCTGTTTATCTTCAGCCTGAGTTTTATATATTAGCAGCGCATCTTCAATAACCTCGTTCAAATGAAGAGCTTTCATTTCATATGTTAATTTTCCCGTTTCAATTTTGGAAATACTTAATACATCCTCAATCAATCGAGCCAGTCGTTTACTCTCATTGAATATAATCTCGACAAATTCCTTTTTCATTTTTTCCGGTATGTTGTCTTTTCGGAGAATTGTATTTGAAAACCCCATGATCGATGTGAGAGGAGTCCTGAGTTCGTGGGATACACTCGATACAAAATCGGTTTTCATTCTGTCAATTTCTTTTTCCTGTGTAACATCTCTTAGAATAAATACCTTGCCGGCTGATTTTCCGTCAACATCATCAAATGTGTTTCCGGTTACTGATAAAATCCGATGCCCGGGATCTGTGACGATTAGTTCAAGGTTGCTTATATTTGTTTCATGCAGTGAATCTGTCAGGTTTTTTCCATGGTTTTCACAGTGAATCAGCAAGTCTGTCAAAGGAGGGAGCGGGGACAGTGGATCTTTTAGGCTGAGAAGTTCCCTGGATCTGTCATTGGATATTATCACCCTGTTGTTGGAGTCTATAACAACCACCCCATTTCCTATACTGTGAAGGATTATGTTCAATCGTTCCCGACTCTGAAAAATCTCTTTTTCTGACTGTTTTCTATCCGTTATATCCCGTGCAACGCCGATAGTAGCTCTGGGAATACCGGTATCATCGTAAATGATGGACGTAGACAGCATGATCGGAAAAACACTGCCGTTTTTTCGGATGTTATATAATTCACCCTGCCAACCTCCATTCATGGTACCCTGGTAGATAGCCTGATTCAGGTCTTTGTTATCCAAAGAATTCTCCGGTCGAACAATTTTAATATCTTTTCCGATTAATTCGTCCCGGCGGTACCCGTACATTTTAGTAAATGCATTGTTTACATAAATAATCTTGTCATTCATATCTGCAACACTGACAGCTTCGCTAATACTTTTAATTGCATGTGCCAGCATGTTGATCTCTTCTTCAGCCTTTTTCCTGTCTGAAATATCTCTTATCACTGCAAATGTTGCGATTGCCCCTTCATAATCAATGACTGTAATATTAGCCTCGACATCAATCTCTTTCCCGTCCTTTGTGGTGAAAAAAGTTTCATATTTATCCGGGACCTCTTCACCCAATTGTCTTTTTTCAAAACGGTACATCAATATTTTCAATCCCTTGCGGGAATAGATTTTGTGGTAATTGATATTTCTCATCTCTTCATTTGAATAACCCAGCATTTCTGCAAACCGGTTATTAAAAAAGATAAATTCTTCATTCTGACTTATAACAATACCATCATTAATTGAATCAACCAAAAGGCGGTATTTGTCTTCGGACTTTTTCAATGTCTGCCTTGCCTGATGGCTTTGTATTGCTGCCCCCATAACTCTCGCTACCGTTTTTAAAGCCTCTATTTCTGCTGCAGCCCATTCTCTTTCTTCCTTGCAGTCATCCAGACCGATAAAGCCCCACCATACGTTATCAACGTTTATGGGAA
>DKER01000095.1 GCA_002452555.1 Fidelibacterota bacterium UBA6817
CATGAACTCTTGAACTCTTGAGCCCCTGAGCCCATGAGCCCCTGAGCCCATGAACCCATTAACAGCGTGCCCCGCCGGAATACCGTGACGGATTATAATAGAGGCTGTTATTGGCGGACGACACATTGTAAAAATCCTGTTCACAATTGAATCTTTGAGCTTAACAAATATTCTTTTAACTTTTACTTTATAACTTTTGTAAGGAGCACAGCCGTGAATGAAGCATTAACTGCTCTGAAAGAATCTTTAAAAGGGGATTTGTTTACGGACAATGCAACCCGAATTTTATATGCTACCGATGCTTCTGCTTACCGTGAAATGCCTCTGGCTGTTGCCTGGCCCAAAGATGATGATGATTTGAAAATGCTTATAAAATTTGCCTGGCAAAACAGCACATCACTTATTCCAAGAACAGCCGGGACCTCCCTGGCCGGCCAGGTCGTGGGCAATGGTATTGTTGTCGATGTATCAAAATACATGACAGAAATACTGGAAATTAATCCGGAAGAAAAATGGGTGAAGGTCCAGCCCGGCGTAATTCTGGATCATCTGAATATGTTTTTAAAACCGTATGGTCTCTTTTTCGGCCCGGAAACATCAACATCCAGCCGTTGTATGATGGGCGGTATGGTAGGCAACAATTCCTGTGGCGCTCATCTGATCATTTATGGCAGCACTCGTGACCATACACTGAAAATTAAAGCTCTTTTAAGTGACGGATCGGATGTTGTCTTTGAACCCCTGAATAACGATAGCTTCAATGAGAAAATGAAACACGATTCTCTTGAAGGCCAGTTATACAGGAATATATATAACACTCTGAGTGATGAGACAAATCAGCGTGAAATCCGGGATCATTATCCAAAACCGTCTATTCCCCGGAGAAATATGGGGTATGCTTTGGATATCCTTATGGATATGCAGCCTTTTAATAAAACGGGAAAGCCTTTCAATTTTGCACCGCTCATGGCCGGCTCTGAAGGGACTCTGGCCTTTTTTACCGAAATTACGCTGAACCTTGTCCCTCTTCCGCCAAAAGACGTTGCTGTTGTCTGCTGTCATTTTAATAAACTGGATGAAGCATTCCATGCCAATCTGATTGCTTTAAAATATAATCCCGGTGCAGTTGAATTGATGGACCGGATTATCATGAATTGCACGAAAGACAACATCGGTCAGCGTAAAAACCGATTCTTTATCGAAGGAGATCCTGCTGCTTTAATGATGGTGGAATTCAGAAGAGAGTCACGGCAGGAATTGGACAAGATCACTTCAGCCATGGAAAGAGAAATGCGGGATGCAGGGTATGGTTATGCCTATCCCATTCTCTATAATGAAATGGCGGACAGGGTCTGGGAATTGAGAAAAGCAGGACTGGGACTCCTGTCCAATATTCCCGGCGATACACGAAGCGTAACGGTTATCGAAGATACGGCTGTAGATGTAGAGGATCTGCCATCGTATATGACGGAATTCGAGGAAATCCTTAATAAATATAATAAAGAAAGTGTCTATTATGCCCATATCGGTTCAGGAGAACTGCATTTAAGGCCGATTCTGAATCTGAAAGACAGGGATGAAGTGGAAATTTTCCGTTCTATCCTGGAAGATGTGGCAAAGCTGGTGAAAAAATACCGGGGTTCTCTGAGCGGCGAACATGGAGACGGACGACTGAGAGGTGAAATGATCCCTTTTATGATTGGCGATCATAATTATAAACTGTTGCGACAACTTAAATATATATGGGATCCCAACAATATTTTTAATCCCGGTAAAATTGTTGACACACCCCTTATGAATACCCATTTACGTTTCGATCCCGGTCTGATAACACGGGAAATTCAAACGGTTTTCAGCTTCGAAAACGTTCTGGGTTTTGTCAGAGCATCTGAAAAATGCAACGGTTCGGGAGATTGCCGCAAAACAGCCTTATCCGGCGGAACGATGTGTCCGAGCTATATGGCAACCCGGGATGAGCACCACGTAACCCGGGCCCGGGCAAATATTCTGCGTGAATATCTTACGTACTCTCCGAAAGACGATCCCCTGGATCATCATGAGATCTATGAAATAATGGACCTGTGTCTAAGCTGCAAAGCCTGTAAATCCGAATGTCCTTCAGGTGTGGATGTGGCAAAACTGAAAGCAGAATTCCTTCAACATTATTATGATCTTCACGGTGTCCCTTTCCGTACTCGGATGATTGCCAATATTTCAAAAATTAACCGGATTGGGTCAATTTTTCCCGGACTGACAAATTTCTTTATGAAAACCGGGGTTTTCAGTAAACCATTTATGAGGCTGGCAGGATTTTCCACCAGGCGCACTTTGCCTTTGCTTCATTCCGTGACAATGAACAAATGGATGAAATATTATACCCGGACTCTCAAAGGTGATAAAAATAAAAGAATTGTTTATCTTTTTAATGATGAATTTACAAATTTCAACGATACACCTGTAGGGGTTGATGCCGTCCGTCTGTTGACGCGCCTTGGTTATAACGTTAAAATTCCTAAACACAGGGAAAGTGCCAGAACGTATCTATCCAAAGGGTTATTGCGCAAGGCAAAAATCATTGCGGAAAAAAATGTATCCTTGCTGAAAGATAAAATTTCAGATGAAACACCCCTGATTGGACTGGAACCGTCTGCAATTCTTGCTTTTCGGGATGAATATCCTGATTTGGTGAAAGAAGAACTGAGAGACGCATCTCTCCGGTTAGCTGAAAATGTTATGATGATTGACGAATTTCTGGTTCGTGAAATGGATGGGGGAAGAATCAGCCGCGATCTTTTTACGATTGAAGAGAAACATATTAAACTTCACGGTCATTGTCAGCAAAAAGCCATAGCATCAACTGCGCCTGCTCTAAGAATGCTCTCATTTCCCGAGAATTATCACGTTGAAGAAATTCCCAGCGGGTGTTGCGGTATGGCCGGATCGTTCGGCTATGAAAAAGAACACTATGACGTTTCAATTAAAGTAGGTGAACTTGTATTATTCCCGGCTGTTCGAAATTCGTCACCCGATACGATTATTGCAGCTCCAGGAACCAGCTGCCGCCATCAAATTAAAGACGGGACAGGAAGAACGGCTCTCCATCCCGTTCAAATTCTTTATCAAGCCCTGAAAAAGCAGGAGAATTATGGTTCTTAATGTTATTTGGATATCTTTTTTTGTTATTGCCTGGGTTGTAGGATTAGGCAGGCTCATTTTTTTGGGAGATTCGCAGATATTTCCTGAACTGATCGGAAGTACCTTTGATATGGCTAAAACCGGCCTGGAAATTTCTCTGGGCCTTGCCGGTATTATGACCCTTTGGCTCGGTCTCATGAAAATTGCTGAAAAATCCGGATGTATCCGCATATTGGCAAAGGCAGTCAATCCCCTATTCAGCCGTTTATTCCCCGGGATTCCTTCCGGTCATCCGGCCTATGGTTCCATGCTGATGAATATTGCAGCAAATATGCTGGGTCTGGAAAATGCTGCCACACCTCTCGGTCTTAAAGCAATGAAAGAACTGCAGGATCTGAACACGGAAAAAGATACAGCGACGGATGCTATGATCATGTTTCTGGTTATGAATACATCAGGACTCATGATCCTGCCGGTAGCCATTATGATGTATCGCGCTGAAATGGGTGCCGCTTCCCCTGCCGATATTTTTATCCCCATCTTTATTTCCACTTTTTTTTCAACGCTTGTGGGAATCCTTGCTGTGGCTTTCCGGCAAAAAATCCGCATTTTTGACAAGGTGATCTTTGCATATCTGGGCGGATTCCTTGCCTTTATTATTGGAGTTATCGTTTACTTTTCTACGCTGACGCCTGAAAAAATCAACAGGGTTTCTCTGATAACGGGCAATCTCATCCTCTTTACGGTAATCATCTTTTTTATTGCCATGGGTTTCAAAAAGAAAATTAATGTTTATGAAGTATTTATTGAAGGCGCTAAAGAAGGATTCAGTACGGCAATAGTCATTATCCCGTATCTCATTGCAATTTTGGTGGCTGTTGGCGTGTTCCGGACATCCGGAGCATTGGAGATGTTAATCGGTGTAGTGGGTAAAGGAATCAATGCCATCGGCATCAACGGGGATTTTATTCCGGCTCTTCCAACAGCTCTGATGCGGCCTCTTAGCGGCAGCGGAGCCCGCGGGCTGATGATTGAAGCAATGCAACATTACGGGGCTGACAGTTTTGTGGGAAGACTCGTCTGCATTATGCAGGGTGCTACAGACACAACATTTTATGTTATTGCGCTCTATTTTGGTTCTGTTGGTATCCGCAAAACACGCTATGCGGTGTCTGCCGGTCTGATTGCAGATGTTGCCGGTATTATTTCTGCAATTTTTATCGCTTATCTGTTTTTTCACTGATCAGGAGGATGTATGAAGCATTTTGTGAAAATCTGTTTGATGCTTGTATTTACAGCAGTATTTATGTATCCCTGCACGTCTGCCATTATTACCGGAAGAGCGTCTGAATCGGGAAGACCCATCCTGTGGAAACACCGGGATACCGGTGCACTGGAAAATAAAGTAGTCCACTTAAAAGGTGAAAAGTATGCCTTTACCGGGATCTATAATGTGTCTGATACCCTGAACAGGGAAATGTGGATGGGAACCAATGAGACGGGCTTCAGCATTATGAATACGGCTTCCTATAATATCACGGAAGGTTTGACTTGGGATAAGGAAAAGGACCAGGAAGGACTTTTCATGAAAAAGGCTCTTGGACTCTGTGCTACGGTTGAAGAGTTTGAAGCATTTCTAAAGTCCCAATCCGGTCTGTGGGGTATTGAAACGAATATCGGTGTTATTGATGCTCAGGGAGGAGCTGCCTTTTATGAAACCGGATATCATAAATTTGTAAAATACGATGTCAACGACCCGGCAGTTGCACCTTCCGGTTATCTGATCCGCACCAATTTTTCCTTTGCCGGTGAACCCCATGACGGGCAGGGTTATATCCGTTATACGGAAACGTCTGATCTATTTCAGAAAGAGATGCTCAAAGGTAAACTCAGCGTTGAATTCCTCCTGAAAAAAGCTACAAGGAATATGCATCATGGTTTGTTAAAAAGGGAGATATGGGACGATTATCTGCCGGAAGATTTTAATGATGAATATATGGTTTCCCTCCAGGATTATGTTGTTCGATACTGGTCTGCTTCAGTTCTGGTTGTGGAAGGAATCAAAAAAGGAGAGGACCGGGGTGCCACGACGCTGTGGACTCTTTTAGGGTTTCCCCTTACAACTCTTGTGACACCGGTCTGGATAGGTTCGGGAGATTTGCTTCCGTCCGTCCTGGTCTCAGACAACGGAAAAAATCCCCCTATCGTTGACTGGTCACTGACCTTGAAAAAACGCTGTTTCCCCTATTCAAAAGGAAACAGTCATGCCTACATCAATTCAGCACCCCTTAAGAATAAGCAGCAAAACGGGTATGTGCAAAAACTTGTTCCCATGGAAGATCATATCATTTCCCAAACAAAAACACTCCAGGAACAATTTTATAAAAGCGGTGTAAGTTCTAAGGATGTGAAGCGATTCAACAAATGGCTGGATGACTATGTCCGTTCAGCCTATGAAACATATTTTGATCAAATGGGAATCAAGTATCCATGAAAAAGAAAATCATTATACCTTTACTGCTTATCCTTGCTGTAATTTTAATTCTGTTATACAGGAATTCCAATAGAACGCAGGTAAATTCAGATATCATCGTATCTCCCAAAACCGGTCAGTTTATAGTTTCAATTACGACAACCGGAGAGCTTCAGGCAAAAAATTCTACTGAGATACGCGGACCGGTAACATCCAGAAGGGCCCGGATATACGATATGAAAATTCTCAGACTTGTTCCGGAAGGAACCGTTGTGGATTCCGGGGATTTTGTGGCAAGTCTTGATCGTTCTGACCTTGAAAACCGGATTAAGGATATGGAACTGGCCATTCAGAAGTCGGAAAGCCAGTATGAACAGGCCAAGCTGGATTGCACACTCACCCTTGCCAATGCCCGAAATGAACTGATCAACCTGGAATATGCACTTGAAGAACGGCTGCTCCTGAAAGATCAGGCAATTTATGAAGCCCCGTCTGTAGCGAGACAGGCAGAAATTGATTATGACAAGGCTGTGCGTGCATTGGAACAGGCAAAAGCGAACTACAAGACAAAGGTTCAACAGGCAATCGCAAAAATGTCTGAAGTGGATTCCGATCTCCGCAAAAACCGGAACGAATACCAGGAATTTGTGAAACTGATGAAAGAATTCACGATATATGCCCCGGAAAAGGGCATGGTGATCTATAAACGGGACTGGAACGGCAGAAAAATTACCGAAGGATCCACAATCAGCGCCTGGGATCCCACTATTGCCACACTGCCTGATCTTAGTGTGATGCAATCCATGACCTATGTCAGTGAAGTGGACATACAAAAAGTCAAAACAGGTATGCCTGTCCGGATTGGGCTGGATGCTGATCCATCGAAGCATTTAACAGGCTTTATAACCGCTATAGCAAATATCGGAGAACAGCGTCCTAATTCCGATTCAAAAGTGTTTGAAGTGGAAATTGAAATCAATGAAGCCGATTCCACCCTTCGCCCGGCTATGACTACCAGTAATACAATAATCATAGCCTCGGTTGACAGTGCCCTTTATATTCCGCTGGAAGCATATCATGCTAAAAATGGATTATCTTTTGTATATAAAATAACAGGGTACGGAACGGTTGTGAAACAAGAAGTTATTACCGGTTTAAAAAACGAGAATGAAATTATTGTTACCAAAGGGCTTGAACCGGATGATAAAATCTTTTTGTCTATCCCCGAGAATCACGAAAATCTGGAAATTGCAGCCTTACAGGATTAGGAATGAGTCTTCATTACCACTGGTCAGTCCGGACTTTATTGAATTTAAGCATTGCGTTCGATGCCATTCGACAGAATAAACTGAAGTCTCTTCTTACATCACTGGGTATTATTTTCGGTGTTTCCAGTGTGATTGCCATGCTTGCCATCGGTTCCGGGGCCAGACAGGAAATTCTTGAACAAATGTCTCTTCTTGGTGTGAATAATATTATCATTAAACCTGTAATAGAACAAAAAGAAGGTCCTGTTCAGGAAGAATCTGAAACATCCACCATGAAACCGGGGGAGAATCAGAAAAAATACTCCGAAGGACTGACACTGGAAGATGGGGAAGCCATCAAACAGTATATTCCCCATGTAGAGTTTGTCAGTCCGGAAATCGTTCTCGAAACCACAATTATACGATCCGGATACCGTCGATCCGGTAAGCTGGTCGGTGTGACTAACAGCTATTTTGAAACAACTGAATTTCAACTGCTCAGCGGTAATTTTTTCAGGGATGAACATCTTGAAAAAGCAGTTCCTGTATGTGTTATCGGCTATGATATCAGTGTCCGGTTTTTTCCGGGTGAAAATCCCATCGGAAAACAGATCAAATGCGGGAATCACTGGCTGACGGTTATCGGTGTATTGAAAGAACGGCGGGTAGCGGACCGTTCATTTGAACACCTTGGTCTGAGAAATACCAATCTGGATATTTATGTGCCCGTTAAAACGGTTTTGCTGCGATATTTAGACAGGGCAAGAGTCACCCGGCAGGATATTCTGCGTGCTTCCCGGCAGGGAGAGGTAACAAAGGGTGTCAATTATAACCAGATAGACCGGCTGGTGGTAAGGGTTTCCGATTCAGAATATATAACAACAACAGCTGAAGTTATATCCCGGATGCTGGAACGAAGGCATTTTGAGGTTGTGGATTACGAAGTGATTGTACCGGAGCAACTGCTTGAACAGGAACAGCAGACAAAACGGATTTTTAATATTGTATTGGGAGCCATTGCGTCCATATCCCTGGTTGTTGGAGGAATTGGCATCATGAATATAATGCTTGCCTCGGTCATGGAGAGAATCAAGGAAATCGGTGTTCGGCAGGCACTGGGAGCAACCCGCCTGGATATTATGCTTCAGTTTCTTCTGGAAGCCATTACCATTTCTCTGTCCGGCGGGATAATCGGGATATTCTTCGGCATTTTTCTCAGTTACCTGATTGAACAGATGACCGGCATTTCAACCGTTGTATCGACAGTCTCTATCATTGTATCTTTTGTCGTTTCCATAACCGTAGGCCTTGTATTCGGCAGTTATCCTGCGAATCAGGCTGCACGTCGGGATCCTATAGAATCTTTGAGATATGAGTAAAAAATGAAACATTTCTTTAAAACAGTGTTGATTTTGCTGGTTCTGTCGGTTTTTATGTTTAGTCCCTTATTTTCAAATGAAGAAACACCGGTTGAACTTACACTGATGGATGCACTCAGCTTCGCAAGGGACCACAGTCCGAACCTTGAGATTGTCCGTCAGAATTTCCTTCAGTCCCAATGGAATTATGAAGCCTTTCTGAAAGATTATTATCCTCAAATATCGTTAACGGGTAACATCCCGGGACTGAACCGGAGTATTAAAAGTGTTCAGCAACCGGACGGAACAGTGGAATACAGGGCACAAAGTCAGACATACGGAACAAGTGCCCTTCAGATTCGGCAACGGGTTTCACTGACGGGTGGGACTTTTTCTTTAAGCAGTGGGGTTGAGCGTTTTGATAATTTGAATACGGACAGTTATTTCTGGAGGGCGACACCCTTTGTGGCTTCCTATCGCCAGCCTGTTTTTCAGCCCAATTCCATGAAATGGAACCGGAAACTGGAGGAAATCCGTTATGATATTTCCAAAAGAGCATACGAAGAACAATTAAATGATCTGAATATCCGAATTGTAAATGCTTATTTCAATGCCTACATAAACCAGATCAATCTGGAAATAGCTCATATTAATTATACGGTCAATGATACGGTTTATAATTTATCAAAACGCCGTTTTGATGTTGGGAAAATTGCTGAAAATGATCTTTTACAAAGCGAATTGGAATTAATGAAGGCAGAAAGCAATCTGGAATCCGCCCGTTATGAGTTAAAAAAATCCATGAATGATCTTCTGATTCTTCTGGGGATGCCGGTCGAATCGAATATTGCTGTCACGGCTCCTGTTCAGGCTCCGGAACTGGAAATTGACCGGGAAGCCTTTGTTGAAAAAGCCATGGAGCTGTCATCCGATTTGCTTAGGAACCGTCTTTCAAAATTAAGTGCGGAATTATCCCTGAAGCAGGCACGGTCCCAACAGCGTTTAAATGCCGAGCTCAGTATGAGTTTCGGTTATAATCAGTCGGGGCAGGACTTGTTTGATCTTTACAGAGATCCCTTTGACCAGGAACAACTGACCATGAATCTGGAAATTCCTCTGTTCAACTGGGGTAAAAACAGGGCTCAGGTTCGTGCCGGTGAATCGGCTTTGAAATCTGCGGAGATTCAGGAACAGCTATATCGTCAGATGATCCGGGAAGAGATAGGGGATATGTTGGAACAATTCGACCAGCTAAAAAGACAGATTGCCATTGCAGTTCAGGCGGATACCATTGCCCAGCGGAGATTTGAAGTTACTAAAAACCGCTATCTTATCGGAAAAGTGGATATTACTCATCTTTTCATGGCCCAGCAGGAACAGGATCTTGCCCGGCGGACTTATATACAAACTTTGAAAAATTATTGGATATTGTATTATCAGATTATGGGAGTTCTGAGTGCTGAGTTCTGAGTGCTGAGTTTTTAATTCTGCAGAGCTCGCTGAGATTCTGCGTTCAAAGGGGGTCAGCGTTCAAGCAACTCACATTATTCGATGTTCAAAAATTCAACCGTTGTTTCACAATGTTTAAAAAACCCTGTTCCATCCGACTGTCCACTGTCCACTGTCCACTGTCCACTGTTCCCTACTGCATATCCGACGCCATAAATGGCATCGCTTATTATGAACAAGGACGCTAAAGTGCCCTCAGACTGCCGAACCCTGTGAAATACGCTGCGCTCATTTCACGGGGTAGACAATCATCCAATCAAATCAATCCCCCGAGAAATATCCCGATAAATCGGGAGTTATTTCACAGGGCAGGCAATCGACTTTCGTCTTTGGACTGTCAACTGCCAACTGTCCACTGCAGACTGAGGAAAGCGAGCGCAGCGAGCCTCAACCTC
>DKER01000107.1 GCA_002452555.1 Fidelibacterota bacterium UBA6817
CTTTTGTGTTTTTTAAACAGGGATCAATTATTGAATCTTTTAATGATTCGGGTATGCAATTTTTATGTCGTTTAACGGGTGAAAACTTAAAAGCCGGCATGAATTTATCGGAGTTTACATTGGATCCAAAGGCTGAAATTCCGGATGATATGATATCCAGAATTTTGCATGAAGATCAGGTTGTTGAAGATATTTATCTGGATTATTGGTTTGAAATTCGAACCTATCCTGTTGTAGATGAATCAGGGAGTAAAACAGGGACGCTTCTGATAGCAGAAAATATTGACAGGCGCAAAAAGAATGAAAGGACGATTGAGGATCAGAAAGAACTTTTATATCTCATAAATAAAATTCTCCGTCATGATCTTGCAAATGTGTTTACGGTTTCACTGTCTGCAATGTCTTTGTTTAAAAGAACATCAGACAAAACCATGTTGGACAGCATTGTTGATGCTTCTAACAGGGGAATTGCGATTATTGATCGAATGAAGAGTACGGAATCCATTTTGGATAATTCTAAAAATTTGTATTTGGTATCGCTTGGATCAGTTGTAAGCGACACCATGAAAGAATTCAAGGATATGCGGTTCACCTGTGACGGTAATGGTGAGATTTATGGAGACAAAATGATTATATCAATGCTCAGCAATCTGGTCTCCAATGCCAAAAGTCACGGAAATGCTGATGAGATGCGTTTTTTTATCCGGACTGTTGATGACCAAATAAAATTTGTTGTTGCCAATAATGGGAAACCCATTCCGGAAAATATCCGGGAAAAAGTTTTTGAAGAAAATTTTTCATTCGGGCAAACTGCCCATACAGGATTAGGTTTATATATTGTTAAAAAAACAGCAGAACGGTACAAAGGAAAAGTTCGGATAGAAACATGTGACGATGGAGGTCCTGCATTTGTTTTCCATTTTCCTGTTCCTGAACCAGTTAAAAAAACAGCTCCTTCTACATAAAACGTTAAAACACAATAAAGATATTAAGCAGACCAGCACTATGGGTAAAAAATCAGATTTATGGACGCGTCGCGATTTTATTAAGACAGGTATCATCACCGTATCGGGATTTGCCTTGGGTTGTTCAATACGGCCGGGTCTTGATATTCTTATCCGGAATGGAATGATTGCCGATGGTACCGGTAAAGCGATGTTTAAGAGTGATGTAGGTATTCGAAACGGAAAAATTGCAGCTGTTGGAAATTTAAATAACGCCGGAGCGGATTTTGTTATCGATGCAACAAACAAGGTAGTTTCTCCCGGTTTTATAGATATTCATGCTCATTCAGACAGCGAGCTTTTAGTCAATCCCAATGCAGAAGGCAAAATCCGTCAGGGCGTTACAACTGAAGTCTCCGGTAATTGCGGTTCTTCGTTATTTCCCATGACAAAAGAAGCTGCGCAAAGAAATCATGAAAGTTTAGAAAAAAAATATGGACTGGATCTTTACTGGGAAAATCTGGATGGTTTTTATTCAATCCTTGAGAAACAGGGAATTGCTCTTAATTACGTAACATTCACAGGGCATGGAGATTTGAGAGATACTGTTATGGGATCGTATGACAGAGATCCTTCAACGGATGAATTGAAAAAAATGCAGAAGATCCTTGCTCAAACACTTGAAATGGGAAGCATGGGATTATCCACCGGTTTGGAATATGCCCCCGGAAGTTATGCAAAAACTTCCGAACTGATAGAACTGTCAAATGTTGTATCACGGTATCAGGGTGTCTATGCAACACATTTAAGAAATGAGGATGACAGACTGGAAGAGGCCGTGGAAGAAGCTCTGGATATCTGCCGAAAAGCACAGGTGTCTTTACAGATATCTCATTTAAAAGCCTGTAATAGAAACAACTGGAACAAAATTGATAGAGTACTGGATACGATAGAGCATGCCATAGGGGAAGGCTTACCGATAAGGGCGGACCGTTATCCGTATAATGCATGGTCAACCGGGCTTTCGGCCTTTCTGCCGGTTTCAGCACGCCAGGGATCAACGGCTGAAATCATTGACATGTTAAAAAAACGGGATAATGAAGAATTTATCCGAACGTATGTTATCGACCGCGGAGAACGGATCGGAGGATGGGACCGTGTACTGATAAGTTCCTGCCGGGGGGAAGGCGGAGAATTTTTTGAAGGAAAAACTCTCCGGGATATCGCCTTGGCATTACATACTTCACCCTATGAAGCTGTCAGGCAGTTATTGATTGATTTTAACGGACAGGTATCTACAATCGGTTTTGCCATGGATGATGAGAATTTGAAGAAAGTCTTGAAATCAGAATTTGTTACGGTTGGTTCCGACGGCTCTGTTCGGGCACGCTATGGCCCTCTCTTTACAGGGAAACCCCATCCCCGTTCCTACGGTACCTTCCCCCGAATTCTGGCTAAATATGTTCGTGAAGAAAAAGTTCTTACCATTCCGGAAGCAGTAAGAAAAATGTCTGCCATGAATGCGGAAAAATTAAATTTGAAAAACAGAGGTTTTATCCGGGAAAATTATGCGGCAGATCTTGTTCTTTTTGATCCGGAAACTGTTCAGGACAATTCCACGTATCTGGATCCTCATCAATATCCAACCGGAATTTCTCACGTTATAGTGAACGGTGTTCCTGTTATCAAGGACCGGAATCATACCGGTGCCCTTCCCGGTAACGTTCTTCGGCGAACCTGATATACGGTTTTATACAGCTTGTGTCTGATTAATTAAATAGCATGTGAATAGTCTTGTAACCATCTTTTTACTGTTTCAACTAAAATTCTAAAAAGGAGTTGTTTTGGGCATTTTTTCCGAAAATGACGTAAAAGTAATTCAGACCCATCTAGAAGAAATGATTGATCCTGTTCACCTGGTTTTTGTCAAAAGTGAAAAAAACTGCAGATACTGCCGGGAATGCCGTCAGCTGATCATGGAATTTGCAAATTATTCTGACCGTATCTATGTGAGTGTTTTCGATTTTGAGGAAGATTCCAAAGAGATTCAAGAGCTGAACGTTGAGCGTGTGCCGGCAATCATCCCCATGGATAAAAACATGACTGATTTTGGTATCCGATTTTACGGAATACCCTCCGGTTATGAGTTTCAGTCACTCCTTGGTATCGTCCTTCAGATATCGAAAAATAAAGTTGGCTTGAGAGATGAATTAAAAACGCTCATAGCCCGCATTCAAAAACCCATGACGATACAGACATTTGTAACTCCAGTTTGTTCATATTGCCCGTCTATAGTCAGGCTGATTCATAAAATGGCTCTTCTGAACCCATTGATAAAAGCAGAGATGATTGAAGTTACAGAATTCCCGGAATTGGGTAAAGAAGCCAATGTTAAAGGTGTTCCCAAAACGATCATAAATAAAACTTTTGAAATCGAGGGGGCAATCCCGGAAGATCAGTTTATTCATAAAATTGTTGAAAATTTTACATAAACCATGGAGATGTTGCATGAAAATTACGTTGCACGGATTACAGGATAAGCTCACTTTTCTGGCAAAGGGAGAATCAGGACACTGGATTGCCCTTGATACAAGCGAAGAAATCGGCGGCAGTGATGCCGGGACCAGCCCTATGGAGCTTGTTCTGGAAGCCTTAGGCGGATGCACGGCAATGGATGTTCTTTCCATTCTGAAGAAAAAGCGAATGAAATACGACAAATTTGTAATAGATATCGTTGGTGAAAGGGCTCAGGACCATCCGCGAGTATTTACGAAAATTCACCTTGTGTATAAATTCTGGGGCAATGAACTCTCGGAAAGTGCCATTGAAAGAGCCATTATGCTGAGTGAAACCAAATACTGCAGCGTAAATGCCATGCTCAGACCAACGGTTGAAATTACGTCAAAATTTATTCTTAATCCTGAAGATTAGACCGGTATATAAAGTTTTCATTTATTCCCAGTAAACCCTTTTTTCAGTATTTAAAAAGTTATAAATTTTACATGAGAGAGAAAGACGGGTATTATGAACATAATCATAATTTTTTTTAAATGGCAGCATAGGCAGATGGTTCCATAATCACGCATTTAAGGTTTTAATCCGATAACACTTTTGGGAGAAAAAGAATGGAAAAGATTTTGACAATCAATCCGGGATCGACGTCAACCAAGGTTGGAATTTTCAGCACCAAAGGAATTATTGATGAATTTTCTGTTCCTATAGATCAGCATCACATTAAAAAGAATGTAATTCAGGAATTTCCTTATCGTCGCGATTTACTGGAACGGTTTATGGATAAGATTGATTTAAAGGATCTGGCGGCTGTTGTAGGACGCGGAGGCCTCCTCAAACCTCTGGCCGGAGGCGTATATAAGATTTCACCTGCTTTATTGTCTGATCTTCGCCAATGCAGATACGGGAATCATGCCAGTTGTCTGGGAGGACTGCTGGCTGATTATTTTGGTAAACGCTATAATGTTCCTGCATGGATTATTGACCCGGTTACAGTGGATGAATTGGATGATGTTTCCCGTATATCAGGCGTTCCAGAGATAGAGCGCATCAGCCGCTGTCATGCTTTAAATATTAAAGCAACAGCACGGAAGGCATGCGATTTGAATGGTTGGACCATACAGGAAGAGAATTTTGTTATTGCTCATTTAGGCGGAGGAATATCTGTCTGTGCGTTGAAAAAAGGGTTGATCCGGGATGTAAATGACGCTTTGCTTGGAAT
Organism: Fidelibacterota bacterium UBA6817; assembly: GCA_002452555.1. GTDB lineage: Bacteria > Fidelibacterota > Fidelibacteria > Fidelibacterales > Fidelibacteraceae > Fidelibacter. The sequence continues at coordinate 4,678 of DKER01000107.1, forward strand.
GGGTCCCTTTTCTCCGGAACGTGCCGGCGCCTTGCCGATCCGGGGATTGCTGGATTTGGCCTTTTCCGGAAATTACACACGAAAAGAACTCGACCACTACATGTCCAGAGAATGCGGTTTGAAAGGGTATCTTCACACCAATGATGCCCGGGAAGTTGTACGTCGAATTAACGAGGGAGATGAAAAAGCCCGTTTAATAATGGATGCAATGATCTATCAGATCGAAAAAGAAATCGGAGCTATGACGGCAGCGTGTCAGTTCTCTGTTAAAGCGATTCTTGTTACAGGTGGTTTAGCAAACTGTTCGTATATTACGGACAAATTGATAAAGGATCTGTCATTGTTCAATGTGATGATTTTGCCCGGAGAAAATGAGCTGGAAGCTATGGCAGATGGCGGTTTTCGTGCATTAAACGGTGAAATTCCAATTAAAGAATATATCTGAGGAAACTATGAGATTTAACGATCTGTATGAAAAAGTGTCAACGATTGAACCTAAACAACTGAATGTTGTCAATCCTGAAGAAAAGTCTGTGTTTCTGGGATTAAAAGAAGCTGCTAAAAAAGGATATGTAAACCTTCGTCTTTTCGGAAAACGTGATCTGATCGAAAATGCGTGTTTAAGCATTGGATTAAAACCGTCTTACATTCATGATTGCAGGACACCGGCAGAGGCTGCGAAAGAGGCTGTAAAGGATATCCGCATGGGAAATGGGGAGTTGCTGATGAAAGGAGATATCCATACTGCCGATTTTCTCAGACCCGTTCTGGACAGAGAAGAAGGGCTTCGAAAAGGAAGCATTTTATCTCATGTGGCCGTATGCGATACACCGAATTATTCCCGCCTTTTATTTGTTTCAGACGGTGGAATCAACATTGCACCTGATTTGGAAACAAAAAAAGTAATCGCCGGCAGTGCTGTCGAATTTGCCGAGAAAATTCTTGGAGAAAAACCCAAAATTGCCTTTGCCGCCGTGATCGAAAAAATCAATGAGAAAATTCCGTCAACTGTTGATGCGTCTGTCCTTGCTGATATGTTTCGGAAGAAGGGCTACATTGCTGAAGGTCCCATTTCAATGGATATTCTCCTGTCCCCGGAAGCCGCTCGGAAGAAGCGATTCAAATCAGATGTCTCGGGGAATGCTGATGTGATTATATTTCCTGACATTACCCCGTGTAATTTCATGATCAAACAAATGATACTGCTTGAAAATGCCATAGTAGGCGGACTTGTTCTCAATGCTGCCGTTCCCATCATCGTATTATCCCGTTCCGATACAGCGGAAACTAAGTTAAATTCCATATTGCTGAGTCTTTTGTAGGACTGTAACCTCTTGATCGCAAATTATCTAAAAAAGGTAGAACGTGAAGAACGAACTTGAGATCATTGAAAAAGCAAAGAACGGAGACCGAAAAGCTCAGGTTGAACTGGTTTTGAAATATGAAAAAAAAGTTTTCAATCTTGCCCTGAGAATGATGCGGGATAAAGAAGATGCAGAAGACGTTATGCAGGAAACTTTTTTGACAGCATTGAGAAAGTTGCATACTTTTGAGGGCAGGTCTCAATTCTTTACATGGTTGTACCGGATTACCATGAATATATCCCTTCAAAAACTCAGAGACAGAAATAAAGAGAATGCAATGGTTTCCCTGTCAGATCCTGATATTGAATCCATACACGGTCAGCATCTGTCTGAATGGCCTGCATTCAGCGGCAGAATGATGTCCAACAATGATTTCAGAAAGCTGCTTGATAAAGCCATAAAAGAATTGCCGGCCATCTATCGTTCAGTTTTTATCCTTAGGGATTTGGAAGGACTATCAACGATCGAAACGCAGAAATTACTGGATCTGTCTGAATCCAATGTAAAGGTTCGGTTAATGAGAGCCAGATTTTACCTCAGACAAACCCTGCAGAAACACTTTCAGGAGAATCAATTCAATGAACAATGACGTAAAAAAAGCAAACACACCGTTTGAAAAGCTTTGTCTGGGTCTATCTGATGATATGGATGTGGAAATTTGTAAAGAGATCGCAGCCGAACTTGAAAAATGTCCTGATTGCCATTTCTTTTACAATTCTGTTGAAAAAACGATTGAAATGTACCGTGAGGTAGAAAACGATAAAAACATGGATGAAGACATGGAATTAAGACTTCTCAGAATATTGAATCTTGAGGATTTTAAACCATGCGATGATAAGTGAAATTCAATTGATAATATAATGGTCAAATATTAAATTTAAAGGCTTCGTGATATTTGACAGATCATAGGATGGAATAGACAGATGGAACAGAAAAGAGTAATTGTATTTACGACACCCACATGTACATATTGCAAACAGGTCAAACGGTATCTGTCTGAAAAGAATATTCATTTTAAGGAAATTGATATAAGCCGTGACAGTAAAGCGGCTCAGGATATGATTCGTAAAAGCGGACAACAGGGGGTACCCCAGTTGTGGGTCAACAATGTTCCAGTTGTAGGTTTTGACAGACTGAAAATAGATAAAATGTTAAATTTAAAAAATTAAGAGTTGGAGGAAGTTCATGAAGATTAAACCACTTGATGATCGTGTGCTTGTAGAAGCAGCACCCCAGGAAGAAAAGACTGCCAGCGGAATCATTATTCCGGACACGGCAAAAGAAAAAAAGCATCTTGGGACTATCGTTGAAGTGGGAACTGACGAAGAATTACAGAAAATCGTCAAACCCGGGAATAAAGTTCTCTATGGCAAATATGCCGGAGAAGAAATAAAAATCGACAATAAAGAGTTTGTTCTTCTCCAGCGCAGCGATATTCTGGCGATTGTAGAGGACTAATTATTTGACAATTCAGAAAAAAGGGCGAAAGCCCTTTTTTTTTATCTTGAATTTTGACGGACCGGATCGGGGCTGATATTACCGATAACAAAGCAGTTCGAAAAATAAGAATGAATTCGGTTATTGAGTCAAATGACAGACAGGCGTCTCCTCCCTGAAAACCAATTTGTGCCTCTCAACCTCTCAACCTCTGAACCTCTGAACCTCTGAACCTTTCAACGTTTGAACTTCTGAACTCTTGAGCCCATGAACCCATGAGCCCATAAACGTCTTTCCCGCTCATTAATAATCATCCCGCGCAAACAAATACATGAAACTTTTTGCAGCCCGATTACTGGACAATAGTCCCATGACAGTCCCAGCACTGATAGCAACAGTCCAGATAATGGGTGAGAATTCCAGCGATATATCAAAAATGTATTGAACAGAGAAATTGACAGCTCGAAAAGCGGTATGCAATAAAAAACCGGCAAAGACACCACCCAGTGCTCCTTCGATGATCCCTTCAAAAATATAGGGAAGTCTGATAAAAAGCCCCCCGGCTCCCAGTTGTTGCAAAATTGCTATCTGCTTTCGCCGGGCATAAACAGAGAGTTTGATTGTGTTTTTAATCAATATATTCATAGCAATAAGCAGTGCGAATATGACACCGGTTCCAACCAATGAAAAAAGTCTGAAATATTTTTCAATCAGAATGAGAATCTCTTTATGGTACTTTACATCATCAACACCGGGTAAAATTTCAATACGGTGTGCAACATTTTCTACAATACCCGGATGAGTCATTTGTTTGTAAAGTTTTATATGAAAAGAAGCCGGCAGCGGGTTTTCATCGAGGATTTCATATATATCTTCCCCGAATTCCTGTTTAAAAATCCGGGCTGCTTCTTCTTTGGATACATAGTTAATCATTTTAATCTGATTAATGGATGCGAGTTCATTTTGAACTTTCAAAATCTCTTCCCGGCTCAGATCCGGATGGAGAAAAACTTCAATTTCAAATTTATCCTGAAACAAATCAAATGAATTGATGGCTTTATAACCCAACAGACTCATACCAATAACGATGCTTAAAGAGATACCGATCGTAAATACAGCAATCAAAGCGGGGATACGGGCTGTCCACAAATTGATAAATGTTTGTTTTGTAATAAACGATAATCGCATTATAAATCCATCAGACTGCCGTTTTCCATATAAATCCTTCGATAATCTGTATCTTCGATCAGACCGTAGTTATGGGTTGCCATGATAACTGCCGTTCCCAGAGAGTTGATTTTCCTTAAGAGTTCAAAAACGGTATTGGCAGCTTCAGGATCAAGGTTTCCGGTTGGTTCATCAGCCAAAACAAGAAACGGATTCTTCACAATAGCCCTGGCTATGGCTACCCGTTGTTTTTCTCCTCCGCTGAGTGAACCTGCTTTTTGATGCCATGTTTCCAGCAGACCGACTTCGTCCAGAATAACCTCAACTCTGTCTTTTATGATTCGTCTGGAATGACCGGTCATAATCAACGGAAGTGCAACATTTTCGAAAACCGACAGGTTTTCAATAAGGCGAAAATCCTGAAAAATAATTCCAATTTCCCTGCGTAAATGAAGAATTTGACGTTTGCTGATTTTTCTGCTGTCCCACTTTCGGATATTAATATGTCCTTTTGTGGGTAATATATCCATGTAAATGACTCTCATTAAGGTGGACTTTCCACAACCGGTCGGACCTAAAAGAAGGGTAAATTCACCTTCATTGAAAGATGCATTGATATTGCGTATCCCTTCTCCATTCCCGAAATTTACCGTCAGTTTTTTACATTCAATCATCATATACCACAATCAGTAAGCGTTCTGAAGCTTCATCAGCCTCATTATATGAAAATTCTTCCAAAAATAAAAGATTCTCACCGGGTAAGACAATAAACAAATTTTTAATTTCCTCAAATGTCCATATATGCTGAATATGGATTTCGGTAACGGTTTGTCTATTGTGCGTTATTTCCAGATATGTTCTGCAAATATTTTTTTCCTCATCAAAAGAATGCCACCTGTGGAGAATATCACCATTAGTCATCTTTTTCGTTTCAGTTTGTTCCACAAAATAGCGTTTGATAAGTTCCGGTAGAGCGAAATCAAAAATCAGGCTCTGACCGTTTATCCGTCCTTTCTGCATACGTCTAATATAGTTTTTCAAAATATCTGTTTGAGAAATATAATTCAGCGAGTCATGGACGTTTATTCCAAGCGTAAATTCGGGAGGCATGGAAGCTGTGAGCATATCCTGAATAAACCACTCATGTTTCGGGTATTTCAGCCGGGCCTGACGTATCATCTCTCCGGATATATCCAGTCCTCTTGCGGCAGAATTATTTTTTGAAAGATAGTTTAGTAACGTGCCTGTACCGCATGAAAAATCAATAATTCTATCTGTTCGGATTTTCAGTTCTGAAGCAAGATCCAATAAATAATCAGCCCAGCCTTCGTAATCGATATCCTCCATCAACTCATCATAAAAACTGGCAGAGCGCGAATAGGGAGGGATAATCTGCAAGAGTTCATTCATGCGGGTAAATGGCGTGTTGTGTAAAGATATATGGTGAAAACAATGTAAATGATTATCATGAATGCGCCGTAAAATCTTCCAATACCTTTACGAAAGAAAATGACGGGAAATAAAAATATTACAAGACCAAGCATGACCGGTATTTCAAATCTGAAAATCACTGGATTTACAGGAACGGTTTTAAACAGTCCGATACCCCCAATGACAAAAAACATGTTAAAAATGTTAGATCCCATAATATTGCCAATAGAAATGTCTGTTTCTTTCTTTATGGCTGCTATCACGCTGGCAGCCAATTCAGGCAACGATGTACCGACGGCAACAATAGTCATACCGATGACAATATCCGGAATTTTCAAAAGTTGAGCCATGTAGACTGCTGAACTGACCAGCCAGTCTGACCCGAAAGTAAGTCCGATTACCCCCAAAACAATAAATACAATATTCAATAAATTCGAATTAATTTTCTTTGGCAGTTCTTCAGAGACCGGAACATCTCCGGGATGCATAATCAGATAAACGGTATAAGAAAAGATAATTAAAACAAAAATCAAACCTTCATAGAAAACGACGTCGTTTCTGATAAAGAAAATAAAAATAAGCGTTGAAATAAAGAGAAAAATCAACTCTTTTCGAATCATTTTATAATTGATCACTAAGGGTGAAAATAAAGCAGATAGCCCGAGAATCAATGCAATATTAGCTACATTGCTGCCAACCACATTGCCTATGGCAATATCAGATTGTCCTTTGATAGAGGCTATGGTTCCAACTAAAAATTCCGGCATGGATGTCCCGAATGCCACAATTGTCAGCCCGATAACCATCGGTCTGATTCCAAGATTCCGGGCAAGATTTGCTCCGCCGCGTACAAGATATTCCGCTCCGTAATAAAGGAGAAATATACCGATCAAAAACAGAAAAATTTGTTGTAACAGTTCAGACATTACGGTACAACCTGTGTTCATTTATGTATGTGTTTACGTCTTCCGGAAGAAATTGTTTTACATCCATATGTTTTTTCAGCATTTGACGGATCCTGCTTGAACTGACGGGAATATTGGGACCGGACAAAAACAAGCAGGCATTGAAGATATGAGGTTTTATTTGATTTCTTGAAAATCCGTCCCGGGGAAATATCAGAAATTGAATTCCAAGATCCAGTATTTCATCTATCCGGTTCCACCGGTAAAGATCAACAGCCTGATCCATTCCCAACAAAATAATAAAATCCCGGATATTATCATACTCAGATAAAATATGTTTTACGGTATTTATTGTATAGGAAATCTCCCCTTGTTTTAACTCCCAGTCACTGATCAGAATTTTATCTCTGTTTTTAAACGCCAGATTGATCATATTCAGGCGATGTTTCGAATCTAAAGGGGTTTCATCCTTAAGAGGAGCCTGCCAGGCAGGCATTAAAATTAAAATATCCGGTTGGACTTCATTCAGTGTTTTTTCGGCATAATAAACATGTCCGTTGTGGACGGGATTAAAAGAGCCGCCGAAAAGACATAATTTCATATGATTTACTCACTGATTATACTGTTATAGCGTAACCTGTCCTGGGCAGAGAGTAATTTATTGCGATCTATTTGTCCGTAATATTCCATCATCTTTTCCTGATTCCCCATTTTTTTATAGCATTCTGCCAGCTCAAGGAGAACAGGGTGATATAAAGACGTATCATAGTAATTGTTCAGAATTTCTTCAAATGTAATGACAGCAGAATTCCATTCTCTCAAAACCATATATAGTTTTCCGGCATCATATACTTTTTGTGCCAGTTTCATTCTTAGGTCCTGAATTCGTTGTTCTGCCGTTTTTCTGTGTTTGCTGTAGGGGTATGTCTGGATAAAATCCTGATATTGCCGTATTGCTTCATATGTATATGTCTGATCCCGTTGATAAACAGGTGAAAGCATGTTATAGGATTCGCCGATCATAAAATCAGCCTCTTCTACAAGTTCGCTGGCAGGCCAGCGGAGCATTAAACGCTGAAACTCATCAATGGCCACCAGGTACTCTTTCAAGTGGTAGTGACAATGAGCAAGTTTAAACTGCGCATTATCGGCAATATCACTTCCGGGTGCATTATAGACGACAAACGTAAAATGATCGATTGCTTTGTAATATTTTTCATTGTCATATAATTCTATTCCTTTTTCATACCGTTCGAGAAATGTGCCGGACATATCTTTTTTGGATGCTGAACAGGATAGGTTCAGGAATGAAATCATGATAAGAACAATTAATAAGTGTGTATTTTTTTTCATAGTTTCACCAAATCGACCTGCATGTGTAATGTTAAACCCTGATGTCCCGTAACCATAGCCGGAACCAACTGTAATTTTATATTATGCGTCAGAGTGGAATTGAATTTTGTCGTTCGAATATATGCGTCAAAAGCAGAAATGACATGATTAAACATTAAAGCAGTTGAAAAATATCCGGAACGCTTTAGCAGATCATTGGCAGATTTCCTCATGTTTGCATAGTGCTCCTGGTTTGGGGAAGAACGTTCAATTACCTGATATTTGGGATCATTTTTATAATCCTGCCAGTCATCCCAACCCTGTTTGAACTGTTTATATTTACTGATGTTTTCATAGAAATGGTATTCTTTTTCAAGGGTGATGCGATCACGCGCGTCCTGCCAGTCATCCCACGTTTTGAATGTTTGAATAAATTCCGTAAATGTATAGCGCTTATATCCAATAAATATGTTCACGTTATGCGTTTTTTCTGCAAGATTATTGTTATACGGTTCCACATATTCTCCGTAATAATCATCAAGCCATCGCAAGCCGTCCCAGTGGTTGTCTGCATAGCGTTCATAATCCCCAACTTTTTTATCACCGGCCTGTTTGTAATAGATAATACCGGTGATTCCGGTCAGCTCAAGCGTTGAATAAAATATGCCCCATGCTGTATTTCTCGTATAGAACTGACCGGAGCCGGGAAGAACAGCAGACATAAGCAATGCTTTACGGGGGTTTTTTTCTTCCGGGTTGGATGGAATCTTCAAAGGAGTCTGAGCCAGCAAAATTGAAAGATTCAGTATAAGCAATACACAAAGTTTTTTCATTTTCATCCTTTAAAGAGGATCGGTTCTATTTGGAAAGTTAAACAAAACTGACCAATAAAAACGCCATTCTTTACCAAAACTAACGTTTTCTAATGTTGTTTCGTTCCATCTTGTGAATGAATCAAATCCATAAACGGCATCGAATGTGATCGCCAGCGGATAGGCGTAAAATGACTGGCCGCCCAGGCGGATCTCAATGCCAACATTTTGTTTCCACGAAATTTCTTTCAGAGGTCCTCGCCAGGCATCACCTGCCTGATAATATACACCAGCATACAATCGGTTGAAAAAGAACGGTTCAAGACTCAGGTTCATTTCAGGTATAACGGGAAAGCGAAACATTCCGGTAAAAATGACTTTCTGCGTTCCTTCAACGGCATAAAACGGATAACCTTTCAATCCGGGACGTCCTCCACCGTAATAATGGAAAAAACTGTCAATGTGTGCATTTTCCTGCCACCCGCTGTTTACGGCAAATGATAGAGCACTTCTTTTAAAAATTGAAACCGGAATAAATAACTCTGAATCCAGTTCCAGTCTCAGCGTGTTTTCATTGCTGTATATTTCCTGCAGTGTATTGAATTCTTCATTGATGCCGAAATCCTGCAGATATTGATTAAAATCATAAGCGGCTGTTAACTTTGTCGTAAAACCCCGGCGCGGATTAATATCACTGTGCCAGTCCCTTAAGATAAAATCCATTATCCAGTTACCTGAAATTGATGTCCCCTTGTAATAGGTATAACCAAAGGGTTTAAATTGAGTGGATGTGTTTTTGTCATAATCTGATATCTGTGCAGAATATTGATTTCGGGTCAGAGATAAATGCCAGTTATGGTTTAGCCAGTTATATTCTATACCGCCGGTTGCTTCCCACATCTTAAAGGATATATCCCGTTCAAATTCATAAAAATCGTATAACCGGTCGGATGTGGAATTTAAATTGTACGTCACATAATAGCCTTCCAGATAAAGTGAGGGGAGGAAGAAGTTAAAATCCAGCCGTCCGTAAGCATCCATATCCCGGGACGTTGATATCCCCACAGATGTGTATAAATTGTACTTGTTCAAGACTTCATTTTGAAAAGCTTCAAATCCGAATTTTGGTTTATTATAATCTATCATGACAAAGGGTATAAAAAAGATTCTTGAAAATTGCGATGTATATTCTGCCGGTTGTATGGGAGGAATATATTTAGGGTCATAATTGCTGTCAGGTACTCGGTATGGGCGATATTCTGCCAGAGCCGGATCGACCGGTTGCGGCGTTGCTATTTTTGCAAGCTTAAAAAGACCGTTCTCAAAAAGCGTATAAAAAATACTGCCGTTTGGAGCCTGAGCCGGATAAAAAGCTGCTCCGGTGATATTTGTTATCAGAATATCTTCTCCCGATGTGAGATCGCGTGAATAAATGTTGAAAATTCCCGTTCGGTCAGAAGCATAGATAACGGATGTACCGTCACTGCTGAAGGATGGATGCCTGTTGTCATAGGATACATTATGTATCAAACCGCGAACTGTCCCCCTTTCAATGTCCAGTTCATAAATGTCGCGGCCGTATGTGAGAGCCATATCAAAAATCAGAGTTTCTCCCGCAGGGGAAACGGAGATCGTGTAAACCTGTTCACCATGACGAAAATCCGTTAGGGGATATAATTTGCCGTTTTCATCAACCCGTGCAATATTATGAGAACCATCGTGGACATAAATGACATATAGTTCTCCCGTTGACGAAACAGTTGCAGAATAGATTCTCGCATTTTTTGTTATAAATTCAGACTTTTTATTCTCAAAGTCATATCGAGCCAGATCGAAATAAACGGAACCGTATAAATTTGGATGCCGTTGTTTGACATAATAAATGGATCGGCTATCCGGACTCCAGGCCACATTTCCTCTGATTCGGCTGTTTTTATCCAACAACTCAGTCTTACCGTCTTCAGTAAGAATGCAAAGATAGGTTTGTCCAATATAGTCCCGGCCTTCTGCAGAAGCCATAACAACCTTTTCACCATCCGGGGAAACAGACACATTTACGTAAGCCGGTCCCTGATCCCGGATGATCTCTCCCTTGACCATATTCTTCCGGATCAATTCTGTATCAATTAAATAATCAGCAGTTAATTTGTCTGTCCATTCCCGGTAAAGATCTCTTCCCGAACGATTAAAGACTTTTTTAAAGACTTTATCAAAAGACCAGTGTTTAACGGAGGATGCGATTTCGGCAATTCTTTTTTGGGATTCAAAACCGTAAACATCACTCAGATAGTGAACAAAAGCATATCCGGTATTATAAACAGATTCATTTCCCGTACCTTTTTTATCAAAATAAGCCGCTTCTTGCCACGTCAGCAAGGATCCGTTTAAAGCTCTGTCTCTCAGCAGCATATCTCTATGAGAGTCCCAATAGTCAGCCTGGCTGCTTTCAAATTGATACTGGGCAACACCTTCAGCCCACCACATAGGAACAACCACGTTTGAAATCGGAGCAGCTCCTATACCTTTGGGATATTCAAGGATGATATTGTCCTTATAAGGTTTTTCGCGGTCCAGTACCTGTACAAAAGCTGCCGGAATGGATATGGGATATTTCATGGCTTTTCCCAGGGAAACAATATGTGAGAATTCGTGAGTAAAAACATTCCTGATCCAGTTGTGATTGCCCCGAAGATCAAATTGAAGGGGAGAAGCCCACAGCAGAATCTTATTTTCAAAATAATATGCACCTCCATTGGCATAATCGTCAGTATCCATGATGATAACCTGAGTTTTTGTTGCCGGTTCAAAATCATAGACGGAGGTTACATAAGGATACATTTCTTCTGCTACACGTAAAACCATACGGGCTGTTTGCTCAGTACCGGCATGATAATGGTAAATAAAATGCTCCGATTCAAATGAAAACCATTCCAATTCAGGATGGTTTGGTTCAGCAGTTATTGTGGATATAAAAAAAAATAAGATTAGAAACAAACGAAAGGTTTTTTGGATATGATGTCTCATTGTTTATTTCAATATAGCCGGCTTAATGATGAATGTCTCTGATTTGCCTGATCCGGAAACGGTAATCTTCGCGATATACACGCCTGAATGACGATTTCTCACATCCCAGACAACTTCATTCCACTGGTTTTGTATGGGAATTTGTGAGAGTTGTTCCACGAATTTGCCTTTTAAATCATAAATTGCAATATCAATTTTCTCTGCAGATACGGCAAAATATCTGAATCGGGTGGCTTCTTCCGAAACCGGATTAGGATAGTTGTAAATACGATTATCTGCAATTAAGAATGCTGCCGGATATTCTGAAAAAAACGTTTGGTCCGTTTGGATAAATCGTGAACCAAATATATCACCGGCTTCATATCCCCAATGGACGGAATCACCGCTCAGCGAAATAAAATCCCCTTCAGACACCAGGTGAATCTTTGTATCATATTTGGCCATGAAGAGAGTTTTTGGTTCGGGCGACAGAAAATATGTGGCAAGACGTTCACCCTGATCGTTTAAAATTTCACTTTTCCCAACAGATGTTACACCAACTATCTGCAATGAGTCTCCATTAAAATAGGCTCGTATAGTTTCATATGAACAGGTGACGGGAAATCCTGGCCACGGGCTGCCGTCAGAATCGGTTAGGTACAGCTTTTTCGAAAATTCATCTTCACAAAGGATAAGCAGATCAGGTCCCTTGGTTTTTGACAGATTTAATGGAATTATCTGTAAAATATTCTGTTGAATCAGAATAGGGATTCGGTTGTATAGCGTATCCATATCAAAATCATAATAATGGTAGCCGCCCACATCCTCATTGGACAGGATTAACGTGTCTCCATACGATGCTAAAGTGCCTATGGTAAACGGTAATTTTTGAACAACTGATTTTTGAGGGTGGAAAAGGTATTCTTCATTGGCAATGATAAGGTTGTTTTTATAGCGAGCTCCCCGAATCCTTGAACTTATTGTCGAATGCCTTGGCTGTAACTCACTATTTGAAAAATCAAAAATTGAATATCCGGGATTAGTCTGATCTGCATCCGGAAGGAGCAGTTCATTTTTTACCAGAGAGATTTTACTTAATTGAACAGGGTGGGGAATTGTTTTTTCGCGCAAAAAAGAAAAAGATTTGTTTTGAGGATCCGGTTGGTATAATCTGATGAAATGCTGGGTATTGTTTGAATAAACCAATGTCAGATAATCTTTGTTGGGAAAAATTGCCAGGTTTTGCGGGGTAATGGCGATAGAACTCAAATCCAGCAGGTTTGTGAATACAGTATCCTGCAGACTGACGAATGCCCCGTCTTTAATTCCAAAAACAACAGATTTATCATACAATCCAAGTTGCGATGAACCCAAAGCTGTAAAACCGGGAAAATTGATATGAGACTCTGTCCCAAAATTCAGCGAGAAAGTTGCTTCTTCAGATGAAAATGTAAAATTTCTGAGCCGAATACCGGTTTGAACACCTGCAAAACTTCGGGTATTGGGATTTGTCCTGTCAGAAAACTCAATATCGGTCATATTGAACAAGTGTTTGTTATTATCGATAAATCCGGGATTCTTAGTAAACCACATATCCCATTTCCATCCCTGATTCACATGACCGCTTAAGAATCCATAGTTTTTACCGATATCATAGCTGCCATCTGCTTCTTCAAGTCTGACCATGGGAATTGCCTGACCGTTTGGATTTTCCGGATATTCAAAAAGTGCTTTATCCGGGTTGTTGATATGCCAGATAAGGATACCGGATCCCGGTAGTGAAACGTCATAGTTTTCTACGGATTCAAGGACACCGGTTATCGGGTTCACATAATAGTCATTTACGCCTTTTTCCTTTAAAAATTTCAAAGCATCCAGGTATGTCTTGTACCGTTTATTCTCCGGAATGGTATCAAGCGAGTTCATCTGATAAAGAGAATCCAGTCTGAAACCGGTATTACGCCTATATTCGATCAAAAAATATTCACGACTGCTTATAGGAATTTTTACGGTTTCTCCCGGAGATAAAGATACAGTGCCTGAGGTTTGGACAGACCTGGGTGTTGCCAATCCCAGAATTTCTCTTTCGAATGCTGATAAACGAATAGGGAGAAGCCCGTTCCCGTTGTTTGATCCCTGATCCATGAGACCAAAAATCCCGGTTCCTGATCTGCCTGTTTCGGTGTTATAAAGAGGAGGGAGTCCTAAAAGAAATCCTGACATAAGAACCACTGTACCATTTAGAGCAACATTAAAATCAAGCTGATTCT
>DKER01000041.1:0-570 GCA_002452555.1 Fidelibacterota bacterium UBA6817
AGGATTTTCCGAAAGGTTCTACTCCAAACGATGTGGCATTATCAATCAGTAAAGGTCTAGCAGATAATGCGCTGGTTGCTATCGTTAACGGTAATCCGGTTGATTTGACATATCCGCTTATACACGACAGTGAACTAAAGCTTGTCACATATAAATCACCGGAAGCTCATGACATTCTATTGCACAGCACTGCCCATGTAATGGCTCATGCTGTCCAGCGGCTTTTTAAAGATGTGAAAGTAACCATCGGTCCTGCGATCGAGAACCGGTTTTATTATGATTTTGATACTCCCAATCCTTTTACAGAGGAAGATTTGGAACGAATTGAAGGGGAGATGAAAAAAATCATCGCAGACGATCTGCCTGTTACCCGCCGTATCGTTACCCGTGACGAGGCAATCCGTTTTTTTGATCAGTTGGGTGAGACTTATAAAGTTGAAATNNTGAAATTCCGGAAGATGAAATATTAACGATTTACACTCAGGGTGAATGGTCCGATCTGTGCCGAGGACCCCATATTCCTTCCACGGGAAAAATCAAGGCATTTAAACTTCTGAGCGTTGCAGGTGC
>DKER01000041.1:633-27607 GCA_002452555.1 Fidelibacterota bacterium UBA6817
AAGAAGCCAAAAAACGGGATCATCGGAGACTGGGAAAAGAGCTGGATCTTTTTGACATTTCTGACAGAGTCGGTCCGGGTCTGGCCCTTTGGTTTCCCAAGGGTGCCGCTCTAAGGCGAGTTATCGAAGATTTTTGGTATGATGAACACCGGAAAGCCGGTTATGAGCTGGTACAATCTCCCCATATCGGGAAAGCAGAGTTGTGGGAAACATCCGGTCACCTGGGGTTTTATAAAGAATCCATGTATAGTCCAATGGACGTGGAAGGACAGAATTACTACATCAAACCCATGAATTGTCCATTCCATATCATGATATACAAACGGAAGCAACATTCTTACCGCGATTTGCCGTTGCGGTATGCGGAATTGGGTACGGTGTACCGATATGAAATGTCAGGGGTCCTTCACGGACTTATGAGGGTTCGCGGCTTTACGCAGGATGATGCCCATATCATTTGCACACCGGATCAACTGACAAATGAAGTGGAAAAACTGATACGGTTTTCGTTTGATTATCTTAAAACCTTCGGGTTTACCGAATTTGTCGTTTATTTGTCAACCCGTCCGGAAGGTAAATCTGTCGGTGATGCAAAGGATTGGGAGCAGGCACAGGAGTCCTTGAGCAATTCGTTGAAGAAAATGGGTGTAAATTTTGATGTGGATGAAGGCGGCGGCGCTTTTTACGGCCCAAAAATTGATATAAAAATTAAAGATGCTATTGGCAGAATGTGGCAATGTACCACAATCCAGTTTGATTTCAACGAACCGGAACGGTTTAATATGGAGTATACAGGATCAGATGGCAACAAACACCGGCCATTTATGATACACCGTGCAATCATGGGAAGCCTTGAACGGTTTATTGGAATTCTGATAGAGGATACTGCCGGACATTTTCCTTTCTGGTTAGCTCCTGTCCAGGTTAAACTCCTGCCTATTGCTGACAGGCACCTTGAGTTTGTCCAATCTGTCGAAAAAAAGCTTTTCAAATGTGGCATAAGAGTCGAAATTGATGACCGGCAGGAAAAAATCGGAGCAAAAATTCGCGATGCAGAATTGAATAAAATCCCATTTATGTGTATAATTGGGGATAATGAGGTTGAGAACGGGCAGGTCAGCGTCCGGAGACATCAAAAAGGTGATCAGGGTTCTCAATCGCTGGATAGTTTTATTGAAATGTTAGAAAACCTTTCTGTTCCCTCAAGCAAAGAGTGAAATCGGAAAGTATAAGAATAGAACAAAGAAAAAGGAGAGACTATTTCGAAAAAAGATGACAGCCAGCGAATCAATACCGAGATTCGCGCTCCGAGAGTCCGACTAATCGGAGAAAACGGCAATCAGATTGGTATCGTAAGCATACAAGAGGCGCTCAAAGAAGCTGAAAAAAGAGATCTGGATCTTGTGGAGATTTCTCCCGATGCGGATCCCCCTGTATGCAAGGTACTTGACTTCGGAAAGTATAAGTATCAGCAACACAAGCACGAGAAGGAAAACCGTAAGAAACAGCATGTGATCCAAATGAAGGAAATCCGGTTCAGGCCCGGTACGGATACTCATGATATCGAGACAAAGGCTAAAAAAATCCGAAAATTTTTGGAAGAAGGGTCTAAAGTCAAAATTACTGTCATGTTCCGCGGCCGGGAAATGGCTCACAAAGAATATGGACATAAGGTCCTTGAAGTTGTGAATGAGCAATTGTCGGATATTGCCCGCATGGAAAATGAACCGTCTCAGGAAGGCCGATTTCTTACAACGTATCTCGTCGCCAAATGAAAGGAGTAGCATCTTATGCCTAAGATGAAAACAAACCGGGGGGCCGCTAAACGATTCAAGGTCACCGGTACAGGCAAAATCAAGCGTGTTAAGGCTTATGGCAGTCACCTTCTGACATCCAAATCCCGAAAACGAAAACGCTCATTGAGACAGGCAACAACTGTTTCACAAGCGGAAAAAGGTCGGGTTAAACGGATGTTGGGAATATAAGGGAGGTGAATCATGCCAAGAGCAAATAGTTCTGTTCCAAGACACCGCCGTCACAGAAAAATTCTGAAGATGGCCAAAGGCTACTGGGGTGCCCGTAGTAGATTATTCAAAACAGCAAAAGAAGCCGTGGAAAGAGGCTGGCTGTATGCTTACAGGGATCGCAGACGGAAAAAACGCGATTTCAGACGTTTATGGATAACGCGTATTAATGCTGCCGTTCGTCAATACAATATGTCATATTCTGTCTTTATTCACAAACTTCAGGAAAGTGATATTAAGCTGAATAGGAAACAGTTAAGTGAAATGGCAATCCGCGAACCTGAAAGCTTCAGAAAACTGGTGGAATCTTTAAAGTCATAAAACAAAAAAATAATGACATTATTCAAAGAAATCAACAACGTTCGGGATCAGTTCAATGCTGATCTCGAACGTATTAGTGACCTAAAAAACTGCGAAGAACTCAAGAATCGCTATCTGGGCCGTAAAGGGTTTGTAAGCAAACTTTTTTCCGGGATAGGCTCGGTTAATCCGGAAGAAAGAAAAGACGTGGGAAGTGCCCTCAATTCCCTGAAAGAAGAGTTGCAGAATAAAATATTGTCCGCGATGAATAACCTGTCAGGGAAGACGGAACAAAGCCGATACCGGGATTATACACTTCCCGGTTTTCCCCTGTTTAAAGGAACCCGCCATCCCCTGACCCAGGCTATTGATGAAATGCTCTCAATATTTTCCCGGCTGGGTTTTGATATCGCTTACGGACCCGAAATTGAAACAGACTGGTTTAATTTTTCATCATTAAATCTTCCCGAAAATCATCCTGCGAGAGATATGCAGGATACTTTCTATGTGGATGACAAAATCATGCTTCGGACTCATACATCTCCGGTACAAACCCGATATATGACACAGCATAAACCGCCTGTTCGTATTGTTGCACCCGGCAGAGTCTATCGAAATGAAGCAATCAGTTCACGAAGTTATTGTATGTTTCATCAGATAGAAGGACTTTATGTTGACAAAAATGTCAGCTTTGCCGATTTAAGAGGCACACTTGAATTGTTCTGCAAGATGTATTTCGGGCCTAATGCCCGTATTAAATTCAGAACAAGCTTTTTTCCGTTTACAGAACCGTCTGCTGAAGTAGATGTTTCATGCTTCCTTTGCAGCGGTAAAGGGTGCAGAGTCTGTAAATATACCGGCTGGCTGGAAATTATGGGATGTGGAATGGTAGATCCGAATGTTTTCAAGGCGGTAGGTTATGATCCGGAAGAGGTTACCGGTTATGCCTTCGGCCTGGGCGTCGACAGATCTGTTATGCAAAAACTGGATATCCATGATATTCGAATTTTGTTTGATAACGATATTGATTTTTTAGAACAATTCTAACAGGTATTGCAATAAACGGGGTTTCATTTTGAAGATCGTACTAGACTGGCTTAAAGATTATGTGGATATTGACCGGCCTTTGGAAGAAATTTGTGATCTTCTGACCGAGGCAGGGCTTGAATGTCAGATCATCAAATCAGGTCCGGCAGTTCCTGAAGGTATTGTTATTGGTGAGATTTTGTCTGTACAGCCTCATCCGGATGCAGATAAACTCTCTGTTTGTCTGGTTAATGTAGGACTGGATGAATCCTTGCAGATTGTTTGCGGTGCTCCAAATGTGGCTCAAGGCCAAAAAGTGCCGGTTGCAACCGTTGGGACAGCCCTCACGCCTGAATTCACAATTAAAAAGGCAAAACTCAGAGGTGTTGCTTCAAATGGAATGATTTGCGCTGAAGATGAATTGGGGCTTTCAGATGATCATTCAGGTATTATGATTCTGGATCCGTCTTATGAAATCGGGAAAGATTTGAATTCATATTTGAATTCACAAATTGTTTTGGATATTGACCTGACAGCAAACAGGCCGGATTGCATGTCTCATATCGGCGTTGCCCGTGAAGTGGCAGCATTGACCGGCAAAACGCTTCATATACCGGAAGCCCGACCAAAGGAAAAGGGTCCGGAAATCCATTCGATGACGAATGTAAACATTCTGGCTCCGGACGGATGTCCCCGCTATACAGCCCGTCTCATAAAGAATGTTAAAATCGGACCCAGCCCAAAATGGCTCAAAGATCGGATTGAAGCTATCGGGCTCCGTCCCGTAAACAATGTGGTGGATGCATCCAATTATGTCCTTCATGAAACAGGACACCCTCTGCATACCTTTGATTTTGATGAATTGGCAGGTCAAAAAATTGTTGTCAGATATGCTGGGGAAAAGGAAACGTTTGAAACACTGGATCACAAAGTCCGTGATTTAAGCAAGGATATTCTGCTGATCTGTGATGCGGAAAAACCCGTTGCATTGGCCGGTATTATGGGTGGACTCCACTCGGAAATTTCTGATAATACGGTGAATGTTTTAATTGAAAGCGCCTATTTTAATCCGGTTACTATCCGTAAAGGCTCCAAACAGCAATTCCTTTCTACCGATTCTTCCAAACGATTTGAAAGAGGGTGTGATCCCAACGTCAATATCGTTTATGCCCAAAACCGATTGGCTGAATTAATCCTGGACGTTGCAGGCGGAGAATTGGCAAAGGGAATGATTGATGTTTATCCAAACGTTATCAAACCTTTAAAAGTAACGATGCGGTTTGCCCATTTAAAAAGAATTACAGCCCTGGACATTTCTCCCCAAATATGTAAAAAGATTTTTGAAGACCTCCAAATGGAAGTCCTTTCTATGTCCGATTCGGCTATTACGGTCAGCGTGCCGACTTTCAGACCTGATCTGGAAAGAGAGATTGACCTGATTGAGGAAGTTTTAAGGATTTATGGTTTAAATAAAGTCAAAGGGAACAGTCATCTTGAGTTTTCCATATCGGAAAGCTTTGATGAACTCAATCCGTTTTTGAACAGAATGCGTGAACTGATGATGGGACACGGTTTTCATGAAGCCATCAGTAATTCGTTGATATCAGGAGATATGGCTCATAACAATCTTTGGGGATATGAACCGGTCAGTCTTATGAATCCTTTATCCGGTGAAATGGATCATTTACGGTCTGACCTCATTCAGCCCCTTATTCATAATCTGAAGATTAATGCCGCCAGAAAACGACGACAGATCAGATTGTTTGAGATGGGCCGGATTATGGCTAAAGATCTTTCTCAGGATACTCACGCACGTGAATACTTGAATCTCGGACTGTTGACATGCAGTGATTTGTGGGATTTACACTGGACATCGGCACCGGTACCAGCCGATTTTTTTTATGTTAAGGGAATCCTGTATAACATCCTGGATCATCTTGGGATCAAGGGTGTAACTTTGAAAGATATAACTGCCGAAAATGATTCGTATGAAATTCTCATGAATATACTGACCGATAAAAAAGTAATCGGAAAGATTGGAGAGTTTAAACCGGCACTATTTGAAAAATTGCAGCTTGAATATCCTGTTGTCATTATGGAAATCAATCTGGACAGTTTGTTTGTTCTAAAAAAGCCGGTTATTAAATATGAACAAGTATCCCAATTCCCGTCAGTGATGAGGGATATTTCTATAATCGTGGATAAAACGATGAATTCTGAAACTCTTATGAAGGAAATTTATCTAAATGGAAGTAAATTTCTGAAGGATGTGGTCGTGTATGATCAATATCTTGATGACGACAAACTGACTCAGGAAAAGAAAGCCCTTTCATTCAGGCTTCAATTCCAGAGCGTTGAAAGAACACTCAAAGATCAGGAGATCGACCGCATTATGGAAAAGATATTTAACTCACTTATCAGGAAATATGGAGCTCAATTCAGATGATGGAAATCAGGGCTCTTGATGAACTGGATCAAAAACTGCGTCTGCTCTTGGAAAATCTGCAGACTGTAAAAGCGGAGAATCAACGTCTTCTTCAGATGAAGCATCAATCATCTCCCGGCGTCAGAGATGCGATTATAAAAATTCAATCAAGTCTCATTAAAATATCCGGTTGGATTGATGACGAACTGAAGGAACAGGCGGTCTTAAAAAATGAGCACAGTGAATGAAGAAAAATCGGTTGTCCTGAAAATTTATGGTCAGGACTACCCGGTCCGGGGCAAGGTTGATGTGGAATTGCTGAAGCGTATAGCTTCCCTTGTGAATGACCGGATGAATGAAGTTGGTGCCAATATGTCTTCCTCTGCTGCTGTGCATAAAATTGCCGTTCTTGCGGCAATGAATATTGCCGGTGAATATTTGGAATATCGGGATGAAACTGAAAACTTGATTGACCATGTTGAAAAAAGATCCCGGGAGTTGATTCTTACGATTGACCGTTCATTAGAACAATCATGATATCCATACCCTCAGGGCTTCGGATTTCCTGGTCTTAACCGGGAGATTACGAATGATTAACATTATTATTTGCACTACAGTCTCTTTTCTAGTCGGATTATTTCTGTACTGGCTCTATATCCGTATCAAACTTGGCGGACTGCAGAACCATATCCGTGAAATGATGGAAAATGCACGGAAAGAAGGTGAAAATCTTAAGCGTGAACGGATTCTTGAAGCAAAAGATGAAGCCTTGAGAATCAAACAAAATGCAGAAGAAGAGTATAAACAAAAAATGAAAGAAGTCCGTGAAGCTGAAAGAGAGATACTGAAAAAAGAAAGCAATCTGGAGCGAAGAAGTGATTTTCTTGACCAGCGATATGACAATGTCCAGAAACAGGAAGACGACATGCGGTTACGGGAAAAGAAACTGGAAAAAAGGACAGAAGAAATCGATGCTCTCATACGGGAACAGAAAACTAAGCTTGAGGAAATAAGCAGTCTAACCGAAGATGAAGCCAAGAAGATTCTCATGGATGAAATGTTCGAGAAAGCTCGCATGGATGCGCAGATCAAGGTAAAGGAAATCCGTGAACAGGCTTTGTTGAATGCAAACAAAGAAGCCAAAAAAATTATCATTGAAGCAATTCAGCGCTCAGCGGCAGATCATACAGCCGAAACAACGGTTACGGTTGTAAATCTTCCCAATGAACAGATGAAAGGCCGGGTCATTGGCCGTGAAGGCCGGAATATCCGTCATTTTGAGTCTCTAACCGGGGTTGAGCTGATTGTGGATGACACACCTGAAGCTGTTGTTCTAAGCGGCTTTGATCCGATCCGGCGGGAAACGGCCAGAATCGCTCTGGAGAAATTGATCC
This sequence comes from Fidelibacterota bacterium UBA6817, assembly GCA_002452555.1. Taxonomy (GTDB): domain Bacteria; phylum Fidelibacterota; class Fidelibacteria; order Fidelibacterales; family Fidelibacteraceae; genus Fidelibacter. The sequence goes on from DKER01000041.1 coordinate 7,803, forward strand.
AGGATGGACGGATTCATCCGGCACGTATCGAAGAGATGATTGAAAAAGCTACTAAGGAAATTGAAGAATCTATTATTCAGGCAGCACAGGATTCATTAATGGAACTAGAGTTGCCGCCTTTGAATCCGGAAATGATGCATTTTATCGGCCGGTTGAAATACAGAACCAGTTATGGCCAGAATGTTCTCAAACACTCTATTGAAGTGGGATGGCTGGCCGGATTGATGGCCGTAGAACTGGGTCTTGACGGAACTCTTGCAAAACGAGCCGGTTTTCTCCATGATCTGGGAAAAGCGTATGACAGGAACGTAGAAGGAACTCATGCACTTATCGGCGGGGAAATCGCACGCAGAAACGGTGAAAATAAAGTTGTGGTTAATGCCATCGAAAGTCATCATGACGAAGTGGAAATGATCCATCCCATATCGGCGTTGGTCCAAGCAGCTGATGCTATTAGCGGTTCAAGACGGGGTGCCCGCGGACAAACACTGGAAAGCTACATTCACCGTATGGAAAAATTGGAAGAAATCTCCAACGGATTTTCAGGTGTAAGTAAAACGTATGCCATTCAGGCAGGCCGTGAAGTGCGGGTTATGGTTGAACAGGACGCTGTGAATGATCGGGATGCTGATCTTCTCGCAGATGATATTGCCGTAAAAATTCAAAATGAAATGACATATCCGGGACAAATAAAAGTAACAGTTATCCGGGAACACCGGTCTGTAAGTTATGCTAAATAAAGTCAGGGAGATTGATATATGAGTGCTTTGATCCTGAATGGCAAAGATGTTGCCGGATCAGTGAAGGAAAATGTTCGCCAGGATGTTTTGAAGTTGAAAGAAAACGGTATTCATCCGGGACTTGTTGTAGTTTTGGTTGGTGACGATCCGGCTTCACAAGTCTATGTCAAAAATAAAGGGAAAGCCTGCGCCCAACTGGGAATTTTTTCCGAAACCATTTTATTACCGGAGGAAACCAGCCAGCGTGAATTAAATACACTCATTGACAAACTGAATGAAGATCCGAAATTTCACGGTATTCTTGTTCAAATGCCCCTCCCCAAACATTTAAACGCCTCGGAAATTATTCACCGGATTCGTCCTGAGAAAGATGTTGACTGTTTTCATCCGGAAAATGTGGGTCGGTTAGTCTTGGGGGAAGAAGGATTTTTACCCTGTACGCCTGCCGGTATTATGGAGGTTTTAAAATATTATAACATATCCATTAATGGAAAGCATGTTGTTGTAGTCGGCCGATCCAATATTGTCGGGAAACCAATGCTGAACATGTTGTACCAGAAAAATAAGCAGGCAAATGCTACAGCTACCATCTGTCATACGGGGACCCGTGACTTGAAAGCAATTACCCGGCTGGCCGATATTTTGATTGTAGCTGCCGGTGTGCCCGAAATGGTTACGGGTGATATGATCAAAAAGGATGCAGTCGTCATAGATGTGGGTGTAAACCGGGTGGATGATCCTGCTTCTGAAAAAGGATACCGATTAACCGGTGATGTTCTGTTTGAAGAAGCGGAAAAAATTGCCTCTGCCATCACGCCCGTTCCCGGCGGTATCGGTCTAATGACAATTGCCATGTTGATGGTGAATACAATTAAAGCCGCCAAATTTCTGAATAATTAGATGTCAGAACTGTTTAAGAGATTCCCGGTTATCCATGATTCCAAACTTAAGGAGTTGATCGAAACTGAACCGGATTCTCTTTTTATTGTGGATTTGCGGTCAGCGGATCATTATTCCGCCGGACATATTCCGGGAGCTTATTCAATTCCCTTTAATACGTTCGATGAAAAAATAAAATCCGTTCCCAGAGATAAAACGGTTGTTGTTTATTGTGAAGCAGGGATCAAATCACCTCTTATTGTTGAAAAATTGAAGAATCTGAATTATACGCATGTTTACAGCCTTGGCGGATTACAGCGGTGGTCCTATGACCTGGTTTGTGATTAATTGTTTAAAAAATGCCATGTAAGAGTTAAGAAATAGTTTCTGGTTCCTCCAGGCCAATACACATCTATTCGCGTTTCAGGATCTGTGTAGTAGTTATACCCGAATGTTTCATACAGGGTGTCAAACACATTAAATATTTTCCCGTCCAGTGTAAGACTGCCGAAAGAACCGGAAATAAGAGGCATATTAAATGAAAGATTCACAATAGTATATGAGGGGATAATCGATTCTTCCGTATTGGCAAAATCGATATATTGTTTGCCGTTATATTTCATTTCCAGGTTCAAGCTGTGTTGATTGAATGAGAAATTGGTTATCAGATTCATCATAATTGAGGGATACCCGGGAATCCTTTTTCCGGAATAATCTGCCAATGTGCCGTATCCGCCCCAGCCAAGAGCATCACCTGTGAATTCAATGAACGTATTTTTTGACAGACTCATGTTTGCACGTATGCCAACAAAGCGGTTCACACGGTACGCCGTTTCTATTTCTATGCCTGTATGAACCGTTTTCGGAACATTTCCTTTGAGAATGTTGTCATCGTCCCTGTACCGGTAATCCATGGGTATAAGTTCATCCCGAAAATCCATGCGGTACACATTCAGTGACAATGCGAGAAATTCTTTTGAGTATTCCACCCCAATCTCTGCATTGACCAACTTTTCATCTTGTATCAAAGGGTCTGCAAACGCAGAATTTGTTATCTTGATTGCCGGTTTAGCAGAAGGATCAGATTGATCATATATATCTGAATCGGCCGGTTCTCGATTAGCCGCAGACAGATTTGCGTACAACTGGAAATGGTCCGCCGGTTCCCACATAATTCCAAATCGTGGATTTAAAAATACATATCGCAATTTATACCGATAACCGCTGAAAGCACCCATTGCATCCTGATCAAATGAGTAAACGTGAGATAAAAGACGTATATCTGTCAGGAGTTTTAGCCGATCATTAACTGAATAGAGAGTATGGATAAAAGCCGAATATGTATTCTTGTTGCTGTCTGAATTGTAATATTTATGTTTATCGGGTACAATATGTTCAACGTTTTCGAGAGAAATTACCCGACCAAAGTGGTCAGACTGATAAAAACGAGTCTCGGATCCAAACGTAAGGTCCAATGAAGAGAAAATCTTAATCGAATATTGGAGTAAATGACCCATATACATGTTTTTTAACCATTTCTGACGTTTTAAATCAATTATAGCCGTATCAGATAGTGTGAGGGAGGGGGTAAGATTATACTCAGAAACGGATTGGTCTCCTTTAAACTGCTCGTAATATCCGTCACCCTTGACAGCATACAACGTGACGTTNNGTTTAGCAGAGAATTTTTAATTTTCCTGCTGTGCTGCAGAGATACAATATGCTGGATAAAAACATCCTTGTTTGCATCATCATAACCGCCGTTAAAATGCGGATCCGAGTAAAAGTTATAGCGCCTGTCTGAGCGGTTTTTCAAATTAAATCCATACTGTGGTGAGATTCCATCCCAGGAAAAATGTGTGGTTTCATCCCCGGATATCCATTCTAACCGCGTCATTTTATCCGGTGAATTTTTTTGAAGTCCCAAATGTGCAGATTTCTGAACAGTGCCGCTTCCGATTCGGTATCCGGCGTTATTCAGGTAGCTTCCACGGGAGTAGACGAACAGATTTTTCCCCCAGAATGGTTGTCCGTTATATGTTACAGACAGTTTTCTTCCCGGTAGATTTAATCCGGACGCCTCCAGATAATTTCCGTATCCCGTTGAAATTTGAAATCCCTGTGGAAGATGGGCGTAGTTTGTTTCCAGGTTTACCGTTCCCCCGAAAACGGTTGAGCCATGCAGAAAATTTCCTGTTCCCCGTTGAATTTGAATATTCGATACTGCCGATAGGATATCTCCATGATCTACCCAGTAAACCGAATGGGATTCCGGATCATTCAACGGAATTCCATTCAGCATGATTCCGATCCTGTCCTGTGAAAACCCCCGAATTTTCAAGTATGAATAGCCGGTTCCGTTTCCTGCATCAGAATAGACATACACACCGGGGGTCTGATTAAGAATGACAGGAACATCCTGATGTGAATACGATGCCTGGATGTTTTTTCTGTCTATTGCAGAAAAGGCCACGGGTGTATGACCTTTAACGGCTCGTTTTGTTACGACATGGATTTCTTCCGATTGAAGGACGTCAGGTGTCATGGATATTCGTGTGAATTTCCTGTTTATCTGAACAATTCTGTTTTTATACTGTATATGTCTGATATCTAGCAAAACAGGTATGGTATCTGCTGAAAGGTAGAAGAAACCTGACGGATCACTGATTGTTCCTCTATCCGTTCCCTCTATAACAATGTTTGCGTACGGTACCGGTTCTCCGGTGCCGGATGCCTGAATGAATCCTTCAATTGTTACACCAGATGCTGTGTTAATGATTAAAAGCATGCATGCAGTGAATACGGAAATATTTTTCATGTTTTCCTCCGCCGGTATTATCCGTTTCAGGTTCAAGGGTTTGTTCTCAGCCGCCTTTTTTAGACAGCACCCCTAACATTTCATGATTAATTTATAAAGTTTGTAAGAAATTTTAAAGAGCTACTTTTAAATTTACATCCCGATTACGCGAGCCATCGATAGATAGTTGGATAAAGTCTGATTCATCCATGGATAATGTGCTAACAGCATCTGCAATAAATTCACGATTGACTGAAGCCGCAAAGGATTTATCTTTCAATTTTTTTCGTATGGATTTTGGTTTGGTTCCTTCAAGTTTACCTTCCGGGCGGAGAATAACATAAGCAGTAATAATTCCCGTAATATTTTCTACCCCTGCCAGACAATAGTCCAACACAGACCTTCTTTTTGGACGTTTATCGTCCATCCCTTCCGTATGTGAGAGGATTGCCTGAAACATTTCAGGCATGTCGAAACCGGATTCTTTGAGAATTTCCACGGTTTTATATCCGTGATGAGCATTATTTCCCTCGATAATATCCGAATCAAGGTCATGGAGAAGACCGGTAATGCCCCAAAACGTTTCATCTTCCTGAATCCGGCAGGCCAGTTTCCTCATGATAACGTCTGTCTCGAGGGAATGTTTTCTTAAATAGTCGGTTTTCAGGTATTGATTAAAAATCGGCAGGGCTTCCTCATAGGATATTTGGGCCTTCATCAATAAGGCTCCTTTTTGTTAACACGTTTTTTTTCTATCAAAACCGGATAATATCCCCGGGCTTGAATGGCTTCTAGTATTCGATCCGAATGGGTTTGATACCTGTCATATTTAATGCTGATATGATCAGTATCCGGACTGATTGCCACATACGTAATCCCCGCCAAACCGATTAGGGAGTATTTCAATGTGTCCAAAATTGTAGCGCTGTCCCCGGTTTCAATTTTTAGTTCAATACGGTTGATATTGGATTGACATGAGATCAGAGTAAATAAAGCAATAAGGATTATTGAAAAAAAACGGAGAATCATGGTTTGGACCCGTACAAAGAAACCTGTCCCATATCGTTCACCTCAATGATAATCGGTTTGTTTGAAGATATAGGCAGTGTCTGGCCATTTAATAAAATCCGGCATTTATCCGGCTGAAAAATTTTCAGTCTGAATGAAGCATTGACTGTTATGGAATGATTGATGTTTTTTTGGATAAGATTTTCCCGTGAGCGTTCATTTTCAACCTGAAGTAAATAGATAAGGTTTTCCTGCGGGAGAATTTCCAAAACATAGGGACGTTTCAGCGTAATGTTGTTTTTTCCGTCAAGAGGAATCATTTCTTTTGGAATACTGATTATATCCGGTTCAGCATCTACAACGGTTTGACTGAGTGTATCGGTTAATGATGGTTTGTTTGATAAAAAATCATGACTTTCATAGTATTGAAATACAATGACTGCAGCAGCGACAATGATAATACCGGAAATAAGAAGGAATGGATTTCGCTTTTTTCTGCTTTTATATGTGAACGGGGATGACTCTTTTTTATGATTGGTGTTCTTTTTCGGGACTTTGGGCTTTTTTTGAATATTTCCGGGAGTATGAGCAAGGAGTTCTTCATAGTCAAATCCAAGTTCACGGGCATAGGTTTTTAAAAATAATCGAATATATGTTTCCGGAAGGGCTGAAAAATCTCCTTTTTCAATCGCTTCAAAATAGCGGATATTGATTTTTGTGCGCAGACTCAGGTCTTCCAATGATATCTTTTTATTCAGTCTTTTCTTACGCAGGGAATCCCAGTAATCCAAACGATCCTGTTCTTGTTTCATTATATTGTCAGTCGACAATTCGGCTTTCCCGTTTTGATTGCTATTCTTTTTATCAATCATATAATTATCCAATTTTCATTGAATATAATAAAAAACTTGGAGCAATTAAATCATACAATTTCTATTAACAGGCAGTTTTTATGAATCTTTTATATATTATCCTGAGTATGAAAGGAATGAAATGAAAAAGAATAAAGGAATGATCCTTGTCTATACGGGAAACGGGAAGGGTAAAACCACATCTGCGTTGGGAACTGCCTTACGCAGTATAGGTTATGACTGGAAAGTTTGTATGATCCAGTTTATTAAGGGGGATTGGCACTACGGCGAGATTGAATCGATAAGACTTTTGGGTTCTAATATGGAATTATACCGGATGGGTAAGGGATTTTATCATATTATGGGAGATGATCAGCCGGAAGAAGAACACAGAAAAGCCGCAGAAAATGCCTTGGAATTTGCACGGAAAAAAATGCTTTCAGGACAGTATCAGCTGATCATTTTAGATGAAGTTCTGGTTAGTGTGCATGTTAAAATGCTCGAAGAGGAAGCACTGATAGATTTTTTAAAGGATAAGCCGCATGCTGTTCATGTTATATTAACGGGAAGAGGTGCGTCGGAACGAATTATTGAATATGCGGATCTGGTGACGGAAATGAAAGAGATCAAACATCCGTTTCAAAAAGGGATCCCTGCCGTGAAGGGGATTGATTTTTAATGCAGGAGGGTTACATGAATGGTTTTGAAAAAGGCGTTGAATTCTTCACAAATACAAAGGCTGATCCGTCAATTATTGATAAAATCACAGCCTTAAAAGAAACATTAAAAGATAATACAGTATTTCTTGCACATCATTATCAGCGGGATGATATTGTACAGTTTGCTGACATAACAGGTGATTCGTTAAAACTCGCCCGGGAAGCAGCGAAAATTAAAGATAAGAAATATATTGTCTTCTGCGGTGTTCATTTCATGGCTGAAAGTGCTGATATCCTTACAACACCTGACCGGATTGTTCTCATGCCTGAACCCATGGCCGGTTGTCCCCTGGCGGAAATGGCAGATATAGCAGAAGTTGAGTATGTTTGGCGTTATTTAAAAGATACTGTCCAGAGTAAAATTATTCCTGTAACGTATATTAATTCGACGGCAAAAATTAAGGCATTTGTCGGTCGGAATGGCGGTGTGGTTTGCACCAGCGGAAACGCATCGAAGATTTTTGACTGGTGTTTTAATCACGGGGATAAGGTGCTTTTTCTTCCGGATCGCTATTTGGGTGAAAATACTGCACGGAGTAAAGGGTTGGGTGACAATGATTTGTGTATGATTACCGGAAACAAGTTTGAACCTGATTTTTCCGGCTGCGCAAATCGGGCTAAAGTCTTGTTATGGGATGGATATTGTTCCGTTCACAGACGTTTTAAGGTGGAAGATATTATGAAAATGCGTACCGAATATCCCGGTATAAAAATTATTGTTCATCCGGAATGCAGTCACCCTGTCGTCCGTGCTTCAGACGAATCCGGAAGCACGGAGCAAATCATCCGTGTTATCCAGGAATCAAAACCCGGATCAGTCTGGGCTGTAGGCACTGAAGCGCATCTGATTCATAGAATCGGAAATTTATTTCCCGATAAAACCGTTCTTCAGCTCGGTAACCGCGGATACCAGTGCGTTACAATGTCTCAAACAACCCCTGAAAAATTACTGAAAGTTCTGGACGCATTAAAAGACGGCAGGATAATGAACAGAATTCAGGTTGATGCAAAAACTGCATCAGAAGCCTATATGGCTTTAAATAGAATGCTTGAGATAACCGGTTAAGATGATTTCCATAGGATCATATATTTTAATCCTCCGGAAGACTCAACGAGAAGTTTACCCTGTATTTGCGAAACAAGCGTGTCAATCAGGTGAAGACCCAAAGAATGTTCACTGCATTTTTCAAAAGAATCCGGCAATCCGGGACCATTATCATATATTATTAATGTAAAATTATCATTTTCCTTTGCCAACTGAATCCCGATCTCAGGTTTAGGTGTATTCTTAAATGCGTGTTTCAGACTGTTGGATATGATTTCATTCAAAATTAACCCTAACGGAATGGCCTGGTTTATGATGATGCCTGTTTCTTGGATATCAAATTTAAAATCGATATGCATCGGCAAATTGTTGTATGAGGCCAGCAGATAACTGGCCAGTTTTTTTGAGTATTCAGTAAAGCTGATATGAGTCAGATCATCCGACTTATAAAGCCGTTCATGGATCAGAGCCATGGATTTTATACGGTTTTGACTTTCACTAAAGATTTCTCTGTCTTTTTCGTCTTTAATGCTGCGTACCTGAATATTTAAAAGGGATGATATGATTTGCATATTATTCTTAACGCGATGGTGAATTTCCTTTAATAGAAGTTCCTTTTCTTTTAACTCCTTGACAATCATCTCCTGTGTTTTAACTTGCTGCGTTATATCTCTGTAAATTCCGTAAACCGCAATCTGATCATTTTCCATGAGTATTGGTTTTCCAATAATGGATACATGAATGATTTCCCCTGATTTTTTCTTCCTTACTGTTTCAAAATTGATGTTTTTCCCGTCAGCAACCTGCATCGTTGCATTCAATCCTTCATTTTTCAAATGATCGGGAACAACCAGACTGTTTATGGGTTTTCCAAAACATTCTTCCTGAGTAAAACCGAATAAATCCGTAAAAGCATAATTCGCTTTCAGAACATTATCATTATTGTCCAAAATTACGATGGCATCCGGAGACTGCTGAAACAGATTTTCAAAATAAGCTTTCTGAATTTTATGCTTTCCAGAAATATTTTTCAGTTCTGTCAAATCACGCCCGTTGATGATTATTCCAATGATTTCCTCTTCATATTTATAGGGATAACACGAGACATAAATAAACCGGCTGATATTTTTATGTGTATACCAAGTGCTGTACCGAACAATCTTATCGGACAGACATTTTTCCAGTTTGGGCTTTATTTTTGTATTGAAAAAGGAGGTGCCGAAAATCTCTGCATGCGTCTTTCCAATAATTTCATCCGGTTTGATTCGGAAATGTTTTTTGTAAGCATTGTTAACATATCTGTATCTGAATGACGTATCCAATACGGAAACATAGTCATGTGCAATTACCAATGACCTGAGATAATTTTCAATTTTTTCCGTTTTGTATGGACTATCATTATACCGTGTGGAATTCATATGGACCTCTTAGCATTCTTATGATGAGTCATATTCGTAGATTTAAGGATCAACATTATGCTCGTTCTGAACAAAACCACTGATTATTTGAATATTTAAAACCGGGAAAAAGCTGTCCCGGGCGTTATAATATACTGTTGGAAGGGAACAGATTTTTTTTTCTTTCATACATAACATATCATAATAAACGTAAATTATTATGAAGAGCTAAATATACAAAGGGAATAATTAGGGAGAGCAAATGGGTACAATAACATTCTTAGGCGGAACGGGTACTGTTACAGGTTCTAAATACCTGTTTGAGCAGAATACCAAACGGATCCTTATTGATTGCGGGTTGTTTCAGGGATTGAAAGCGTTACGACAGAAAAACTGGATGCCTCTTCCTTTGGATGTAAAAACATTGGATTCTGTGATTTTGACTCATGCTCATATTGACCATACTGGTTTTTTGCCCAGGTTAGTTAAGCAGGGATACAATGGACCGGTTTATGCCAATTCGGCAACAGTGGATTTGTTAAAAATAATGCTGCTTGATTCGGCACATCTCCAGGAAGAAGATGCCCGTTTTCTGAATAAAATCGGAGCGACGAAACACAAACCGGCCTTGCCGCTTTATAATAAAGAAGACGCTGAAAAAGCGATTTCTCTATTAAAACCGGTATCATACGGACAGGAATTTGAACCGGTGCCGGATATAACGATAAAATTAAGAGATGCAGGACATATTCTGGGCTCTTCATTTGTTAATATTTATTGGAAAAACGAAACAGGAGAACGGAGGAAGATTGTATTCAGCGGAGATCTTGGGAGACCGGACAGGCCAATCCTGAAAGATCCGTCAACAATTTATCAGGCAGATTATCTGTTGGTCGAATCAACGTATGGCAACCGTCTTCATGATGATGCACAACCCGAGGAGTCGCTTGCCAGAATTATCAATGATACAATTCATCGGAAAGGATCGGTCGTTATTCCTTCGTTTGCTGTAGGCAGAACTCAGGAACTCCTGTATATCCTCAGAGACCTGGAAGAGAAGAAACGAATTCCAGAACTTCCTGTTTTTGTTGACAGTCCCATGGCGATTAATGCAACTGAGATAACATCAAAACATATTGAAAACCAGGATTTGAATGCACGATTGCTTCATATCAAAGGAATCGATGCATTTCGAACAAAACATACGGTTTTTACAGAAAGTCGGGAAGAGTCACAAAAAATCAATGATTTTTCTGAGCCTTGTATTATTATCAGCGCCAGCGGCATGTTGACGGGAGGAAGGATACTCCACCACCTGAAATACCGTCTTCCTTTTGAAAAACATACCGTGCTGTTTATAGGATATCAGGCTGAAGGTACTCGGGGACGGGCGATGCTTGAGGGAAAGAAAAAAATTAAAATTCATGGTGAACAGATTCCGGTTAAAGCTCATATTGAAAAAATAAGCGGTTTTTCTGCGCATGCTGATTATGAGGAAATCCTGGCCTGGCTCGCCGGTTTTACTAAGGCCCCCCGTTCAGTTTTTGTTGTTCATGGTGAACCGGGTGCATCAGCCGATCTGGCGAAAAAAATTAAATCAGTCTATAAATGGACGGTTCATGTTCCTGAATACCAGAGTAAATTTCAACTTGAATGATTATTGGAACAATATTTAAAGACCCGGACTCAGAATTTTAAAGGATTTTGGGTAGCCGAGCGGTCTATTTGCCTTTAATGATTATACTATTCCCAAATCTTTTTTTAATCGGTTCAAATCGTCGGTTTTTCCCATAATTAAAACATGATCACCGGCTTTTAGAAGATGCTCTGAAGAAGGATTAAAATTGGGGTTATGATTTTTATCAAAAATAACAGTGATTAATAGATTATACTCAGTACGAAGCGGTGCTTCAATCAGCCGTTTGTCCGAGAGAATACTTTTGGCCGGAATTTCAATCTCTTCCATTGCCAGATCGATATCCCTGTTTCTGAATATTTCAATGAAATTGTGTATTGCCGGCTGGAGAAGAATTTGTGCAATGGTTTTGCCGCTGACTTCGTAGGGATTGATGACTCGGTTTGCGCCGGCTTTTTTCAACTTCAAACTGTTGGCGTTTTCTTTACAACGGGAAATGATCATTATGCTGCTGTTTCTTTCACGCACCGAAAATGTTACGAACAGGTTATCGGCATCTGTTTCCAAAACGCAAACACATCCTTTGGCATCCTGAATATTTGCTTTTTCTATGGTTTCATCCAGCGTGGCATCACCGGCAATCACAGGGATCTGATCATGCATCAGTTCTTCAATGACCTTTTCATCTTGTTCTATGACAACAAAAGAATGCCCTGACTGGATAAGCGATTCACAAACAATCCGTCCCATTCTGCCGTAACCGCAAACGATGATATGTTTTTTCATCTCTTTTATTTTCTGAAGCATTCTATGCCTCCTGAATGACTTGATATCTGTTAACAATTCTGCAAATCTGCCGATTAAAACACCGATCAAGGTAACCCCGACAACAATAAGAATGAGTGACCATGCCCTGCCGCTGTTTGAAAGAGGAAATGTTTCACCGTATCCTACAGTACTGATGGTTATTAGCGTCATATAAATCGATTCAAACCATGAAAGACCATCAATAATGCGGTATCCCAGTGAACCAAAAAAAACGAGGGCAAAAGCAAGAATCATGACCTGAATGAATAATTTCTTTCTGCTGTTGATCATACAGAAAATTATTCAATTTATAAGAAAAAAGAAGTATAAACAGAGTTTCTAATACAAATTATTGGATCACGTCTTGACTTATGGTTAAAAAACAATTATTATTCATGAATTAATTCTCTATTGGAGAACATGATGCGAAAGATTAAAAAATTCTCAGCACCTGAACCTTCAATGAGGCGGTTGCCTGCATATCTGCATGTTTTGTCCCGTATCTTTAAGGAGAACCAAACATTTGTTTCATGTACGACAATATCCAGGCAATTAAGGCTTGATCCGACGCAAGTTCGAAAGGATCTGGCATTAACCGGTATCGTTGGAAAACCGAGAGTGGGGTATCCGGTAGAAGAACTGATCGGGAATATCAAAGCATTTTTAGGATGGGACATTCAGAGAAATGCTGTTTTAGTTGGTGTGGGCAGTTTGGGTACGGCGATTTTGGGGTATCAGCAGTTCAGATTGTACGGTTTGAATATTATTGCTGCTTTTGACAGAGATCCGGCACAAATCGGACGGAACATATTTGGAGTAAATGTTTATCCTATAGAAAAACTGCCGGAGATTGCAGTTCGGCATCAGATAGAACTGGGTATAATTACTGTCAATGCAGATTCGGCCCAGGAGGTTGCTGATCTGATGATTAGGGGATTTATACGAGGAATCTGGAATTTTGCTCCAAAACCGCTGGAAGTTCCGAATGAAGTCGTGGTTGAGAATGCCCTTCTCTCAGTCAGTCTGGGGGTTCTGACCAGCAAACTCAAACAAATTGAAAGCAACAGAACGTCATAAAGTTTGTATAGATCTGCTATATATTAAGCTGAAATTTAATGATAAGCTTCATATATTGATTTACGGATAACAGGGGAAATGTTATGAAAAAAATCTTTTCCGGTACTGTGATTGTACTATTTTCATTGGCAATGATTGCCGGCTGTAAGGGTAAGAATGAAGGAAATTCAGAAGATTTACCCGGGACCTGGGTAAGCAAAGGTTCGGATCTGTCTGCTCTTCAAGCCGGTGCAATAGACAGTATCATTTTATATTTTGACCGGTTAAATATTTTTGATATGACCATATACAGACCCGGTATTCCTGCCCAGACAAACGAAGGGAATTATTTGGTTTCAGATACACAGTTCGGACTGTCGCAATGGTTGATACTAGTCTTCAATAATGGAAGGGAAGAGCAAGGACTCATTCAGTTCCTGATCACGGACAGAATTATGTTGCAAACGGATCTTGTGCAAACCCAACCGGACTTGGGACATGTTCCCCCAAATCCTGAGCTTGGTCCCGGATCATCCAGTTTGGGACAGGCAAATATACAAAGATATGTTAAGAAGAGTTCTGAATTCTGAATTTTAGTTAGAATTAAGAATTAAGAATTATATCGTTTCCGGGTGAATTCCCGGATTTTTTCATATGCTTCGATAAGCAGTTTTTCGTCCGGCAGAAATACAACCCTCAGATGTTTTGTTCCCGGTTTTTGTCCGAAACCGCTTCCATGAACCGTCACAACCCCCGTTTCTTTAATGAGGTCTGTTACAAAATCAAGATCATTATCCGGAATATGTAGGGACGGGAAAGCGTAGAAAGCTGCCCGCGGTGAAACACAGCTGATTTCAGGAATATCGTTCAGCATTTCAACGGTGATTTTATTCCGTTTTTCCAGCTCGTTCAGAGTGCTGTCAATGTGAGACTGATCAAGTTCCAATGCAGGTTTAATGCCGAACTGCATAGGGTGGTTGGCACACAGCCGGGCCCGTACCATTTTATTGACACCTTCAATATAGTCTTTCATTAAATCTATGGGACCGCTGAAAACAGCCCATCCGATTCTGAAACCGGGCACAATATATGATTTTGACAGCCCGTTAAATGTTATGACAGGAACGTTTTGCGTTAAAGATGCCAAGGATGTATAAGATTCTCCTTTGAAACAGAGCTTGTCATAAATTTCATCACTGAAAATCAAAAGGTTATATTTTTCTGCAAGATCAATGAGCTGTTTCAATGTCTCAGGAGGGTAGATGGCTCCGGTGGGATTGTTGGGATTAATAATAACAATTCCCTTTGTCCTTTCATCAATTCTGCTCTCAATTTGAGCAATATCAAGATTCCAATTGTCCTCTTCGTTCAAATAATAAGGATTGATTTCAGCAGATAATTTGCCGACTACAGATGTATATAACGGATAACCCGGATAGGGAAGGAGTATATTGTCACCCGGATTGAGAAGAGCCGTAAGACAAAGTTCTATGGCCTCACTGGCTCCCGTTGAAACAAATATATCATGAATATCGTTTATTCCCGACCTTTCAGCCTGACGGCGTATTGCTTCAACGGCTTCTTCAATACCCGACGATGGAGAATATCCGTTCATATTATTGTTCATGGCATTTGTTACAGCATCAAGCATATGCTGAGGTGGCCGGAATCCAAATAAATTTGGATCCCCAATATTCAAATAGATCATTTTCTTGCCTGTTGCCTTTGTCTTGTTGGCAATGACAACAATATCCCTGATTGCGTACTTAACATTTGCTACCCGTTCTGCCGGTTTGATTGGAATCATGTCTCCCTCACATTTACTAGGATTATTCATTAACCTGATTTTGAATTTATTAAAAAAATAATCGATTTGTAAGAGAATTTGGTAGCCAGTCCGGTAGCCGGTAGCCGGTAGCCGGTAGCCGGTAGTCGGTAGTCAGTAGGGTGGGTCGATTTTGTTTCGGTTGACGGCGTTTGTTTCATTTAAATGGTTTCATGGTCGATCATGGTTTTTTTCTGGTTCGAGGGTTTTACTTCTCACGTCTGAACCTCTGAACTTCTCAACGTCTCAACGTCTCAACATTTCAACGTCTAAACCTCTGAACTTCTCAACGTCTCAACCTCTAAACCTTTCAACGTTTGAACTTTTGAACTTTTGAACGTTTGAACTCTTGAACTCATGAACCCATGAGCCCATGAACTTGATCCTTATTGAAAAATATAGAAAAATTTAGAAATTGATAAATATCTATAGTAAATTATTGCAGGAGGAAGAAATGAATGATATTATGACAATTGAGGAAGTTGCTGAATACCTTCGCGTATCAGAGAGAACCGTGTATGACTGGGTTCAAAAAGGAGAGATCCCCGGGGGAAAAATCGGCACATCCTGGAGATTTAAGCGATCTGAAATTGAAAATTGGGTTAACCGTAAACTGACTCCCAGACTGTCTGCTGATATTGAAGATTTTAGCAACTCTTTAAAATCAGTTCTTTCACCTGAGAGCGTGATTAAGATTATATCTGATAATAAGTGGGACGCACTTGAAGAGATGAGTGAACTTATTATACATGCAGGCGGGTTGAAATATAAAGATGAATTAATGAACGCTTTGAGACGACGTGAAGAATTAATGAGTACCGGAATTGGCTGGGGAATAGCCGTTCCTCATGTTCGGCTTGAATCCGTCAAATCTCCGGTTATGGCTTTAGGTGTATCCAATGATGGACTCAGCGACTACGAATCTTTGGATGGATTACCCGTACAGTATGTGATCATGATCGCTGCAGGGAAATATCAACACGCTGAATATATTAAACTATTATCTATGGTTAGTGCCCGTATGAAAAATGAAGATATCAAACATAAACTCTTGAATGCTGACGAAGAAGAAATGTATAAAATATTTAGCGGCGGAACAGATTCATGAGAGAGTTAAATCCCGGTATTCTCATAATTTTTGGTATTGGCGTTTTCGGCGGTATAATCAGTGCTTTAATGGCTAAACGTTTGAGTGTGCCCCAGGTGCTCGGATATATTCTTGTCGGTATTCTGATAGGAGAGGGAGGATTTAAACTTGTTACTGCAAACGATATTACAGCTCTGAGTTCGTTTAACTTTTTTGCCTTGGGCGTGATTGGTTTTTTAGTGGGGGCGGAAATCCGTTTCAGCATTTTGAAAAAATACGGGAGACAATTTGCATCTATTCTGGCAGCTGAAGGTCTTCTTACATTTGTTTTTGTCGGCGTACCCATAACGTTTATCCTTTATAATGTTATGGGTTCATGGCCGGGCGCCATTGCTGCCGGGATAATCTTTGGTGCTATTGCCAGTGCCACGGACCCGGCATCCACGATGAGTGTTATTTGGGAATATCGATCGGCGGGGATTCTGACGACAACCCTTATTGCTATTGTTGCTCTTGATGATGCCCTTGCTATGACTTTGTATGGTTTGGGAACCGGCATTGCACGAATTCTGACCGGCGGCGAAGTGACTTGGCTTATCCAATTTTCACATATTCTGCTTGAACTTTTTGGTGCTGTCTTTATGGGAATATTTGCAGCATTTATTATGCACTGGATTTTAAGACTTTCAGATAAAATTGAAGTGATTATACCCTCTGTCATCGGTTTGCTTCTCTTAACTATCGGAGTTGCCGTCCATTTCAACCTCGATGTGATAATGGCATCCATGTCAATGGGACTGGTAATGGTTAATATGGACCCTGAACGGAGTGCGAAGGTAATTCACCAGTTAAAAAACTTTTCAGACACCATATATATTCTCTTCTTTGTTCTTGTCGGAGCTCGCCTGACCCTTTATGCCATGCCGGTCTGGCTATGGCTGATCATTATTGTTTACGTTGTCAGCAGAACGCTGGGTAAAGTTTTGGGTGCATGGATTGGTGCCGTTATATCCAAAGCTCCAATAAAAATCAGGCAGTATTCGGGGCTCGGACTCTTTGCGCAGGGAGGTGTGGCGATTGGATTGTCCATTATGGCCAGTCAACATTTGAATGAAATAGTGGTCACGGATTCTATGTCTCTCGGCGATGTAATTATTTTTGGTGTTACGACAACAACATTTCTTGTTCAGCTAATGGGACCGCCCCTGGTTAAGTGGATTGTTAAAAAATCCGGTGAGGCCGGAAGAAATGTTACAATTGATGACGTTTTAGCTGACATGAAAGTTGATCAGGTCCTGAATGATTCGCCGGTAATGTTAAATGAGGAATTATCTATCGAACAAACGGTTAAAATCATGGCTGAATCCGATCAACTGCTTTTTCCTGTTGTGGATAATACCGGAAAATGGGTCGGACTCCTTTCTGTGAGTGATATCCGTCAGGTACTGCCGGACACATCGCTCTGGAAATGGATGTTGTGTTCAGATATTATGACCGATATTCATAAAGAGATTCTGTACAATGATATGCCGTTAAATAAAGCAATGGCTCTTATGAATCAATTAAATTACTCAGAATATGTAATTCTGGAGCGGACAACCGGCAAAATATCCGGCATTCTCAATTATTACAGGGTTATGCAGAATATTGAACATAAGATTCTAGGAGCTCAAATCGATACCTGAATATAACTTTTGAAAGCACATTAATTTCAAACTTATTTGTAATTTTTTTTAATTATTTAGCCCATTGGAAGCTGTTTCTTCTTATATATGATAAACAGCACATTTTGTCAAAATGTGTTAGCCGTCATATGTTCATTTTAATTATTAAGCTATTGTTGCATGAGACAATTATTAAAAGTACAATGTTGGTATAAAAGGATTTAAATTATATCCAATATCCACCATTCGGGAGGAAATATGAAAAATATTGTAAAGATCTTATTATGTTTTGTTGTCGGTTTAAATTTTATTCAAGCTGCACCGATGGGGGCTGAGCTGGATATTGAAGTTCAACTCTTGATGACAGGACAGTTTACTTTACAAAGCTGGAATGATCCCAATGTAAATTTATGGACTGTGACACTTCAAAATAAAACGGATGAAGTTATGGATGTGTATGTTGAATTCCATCTGAGTGTTCAGAATGTCTCGGGAATTACAGCACAGGATAATCCGGTTGCATGGGGCGTGACAGATCCGTACGAAGTCCAGCCTTTTTCAACATCTTTTCTAAAAAATTCCAGTTTTACTGAAGATAAGATGATGAAATTCGAAATTACCAAGGCTTTTCAGGATATGATCGAGACCAACGGTTATCTCCCGGCAGGAACATATGATATTAAAATGATTGCCTGGGAGAATCTTAGTTTCAATGATGCGGACAAGAGTACAAGACAGGTTTATCAGACATCCTCCAACCGCATATTAGATCTTTCCTGGGATCATGCGTATGTGGATGAAAGATATGATAATAATTGGAGCTGGGCAAATCCGGAGGGGAATTTACGCGGAAAAACCCTTGATAATATTCTTGTGAGCAATGTTGTTCTGACTGAACCTGTACAGCGTGCCGATGTCACTGATTTTCAGCCCTGGTTCCGCTGGGATTCACCCGGATTTCGTCCGGGTATTTTTATTGATTACCGAATCAAGGTTGCCCAGTTCAATCCGGAAATTCACAGCAGCTATGATGATGCATTTGAGGATATTACGGCAATTTTCCTTGATACGGAATGGGATGAAAGTTATACAACAATTCACAGACAACGGGAATCTGGAACTGTTCGGACAATATCTATTCAATATCCGTCAAGCGAACGGGAATTGGCCTGCGGGTATGAATATGTATGGCAGGTTGAAGCCAGAGAGTACATTGACGGATATGATTATATCGGACAAAAAGGTATCTGGGGATGGCCGGAATCCATAAAAAGTCCGGTTTATAACTTCAGTTATGGAAACCGGTTAACCCGCGACAGGTTGTCTTCTCCTGTAAGCGGCGGAATTATCAATTCTGTCAATCCGATTTTTAACTGGGACATTGTTGCCTGTGCCAATGAATATGAATTATGGATCAGCGATGCCGCTGAAGATCCCTTAGCGGAAAATCCTGTTTGGCAAAGTGATCCTATTCAGAGTTTGCCTTTTACCTATCCTCCGGATGCAGAACCGCTGATCCCGGGTAAACGATATGCCTGGAAGGTCAGAATGAATCCGGGGCCCGATCCCTCGCCCTGGAGTGATGTCAGCACATTCACCGTTCAACGATTTCAGTATAGTGAACCTACGCAGGGCGATGTGTTGCTGACTGTACTGCCAACGTTCAATGCAGATGTCCCTGCCGGAATGCCATCCTATGAACTCAGAATCAGCGATATCAATGATCAGTCTGTAGATATCGGTAACATTCTCACATCAATAATTCAGACGATTCCCTATAAACTCCGGGTTGATGAAAATGGCTGGCTTTATCCAGGTCGCCAGTATTATTGGAAATTGATCCCCCTTAATGCAAGTGAAACCATGGTGGGACTCCCGGATGATCATACTCTGATCGGGAATTTTTCAATAGCCCCGCTCAGTCTTCAATCACCGGTAAACCGGGAATCTCAGGCAGATCTGAATCCTGTTTTTACTTGGGATGCTCCTGCCGGTCAGGATAATTTTGAACTGCTCATCTCAGCAAATGATGATCCGGAAGTGGATGTTCCGTTTTTTATGACAACACTTCGGCAAAAGATGTTTCAATATCCTTCTGATGCCGAAATACCTCTTCGACCCGGCAACACATATTTTTGGAAAATTAATCCCCTCGATCCGGATGATATTGCAGGCGATCCGTCAGAAGTATTCAGTTTCAGAGTTAAAACGTTTGATTTCCCGACGGTAGACTGGTCTTTTGCCAATCGTGAACTGACAGCCGTATGGCAGTCAGTCAGCGGTGTGCAGGGATT
>DKER01000041.1:27641-28981 GCA_002452555.1 Fidelibacterota bacterium UBA6817
ACACTCCGTGTTTCAGCGTTAGACTTACCGGTTGAACCGGGACAGACATTATATTATCAATTGGGTGTAACACTGGATGGTGATAATTATCTCTGGGATATCCCCCGTTCCCTTGGCTTGGACCTTTTTAATGAAGAAGATCTTTTTGCCAGACTCGGACAAAATTTACAGGATCCTCTTCAACCAATCGTAGAGTTGATCCAGGGAGTCCCGGGTGTAGACGAATATCAGATCATTGTGTCAGCCGATGCCGGCGGAGAAGACGTCATTCTTGAATATAACATTATGACATTCCCTGCCCCGCTGGAGGATGCTTGGGATAATATAAAAGATTATGACCTGGTTTATGTCACAGTCCGTGCTTTGTCGAACGGATTTGTCGTTTCGCAACTTCGGGAACCTTTGTCGTTCAATCCCATGGCAGTAGTCAGGTCACTCTATGAACCCTTCATTATTGAACCGAATCCTTCAGGAAGTATTGGATTTATTGTCAGATATGCAAGGCCAATTCAATTTGCCGAAGCTATTATTGTATCATATCGAACGAACCCCGGTTTGGACCCGGAAGAATTTACGGACGAATTTTCTGCAAATTCTCTGCCCTTGACTATTATGACTGATGAATATTCGTTTGGACAGAAAATATATGTAAAATTTCAATTTGTCCGCAATGGTTCCGGGCTTGGTGTTGAGTCCAGGATTTATGAAGTCAATCTACCCTCTCATCCGGGGATGAATGAGCAGGTTGGTTTGATTGCTGAATGGGTTAAAGACCGGGATCTGATACGTATTGAAAGAACTAATACAATAACAGGAGTCACTGCGTATCGCTTATCTGCTTTTTCCGATGCTGTCGGTACTGACGAGATCTGGAGTCTTGATGAAATGCCGGGTATGACAGTTTCTCTAAGCAGAGAGGATCTGGGACTGGGCTTTGATGTTAATGTTTATTTTCAGATCACGCCATACTTGAATGACAGGATCCATGGTATTCCCTCAACATTAAGGAGGGTTTACATAGATAAAGCTGTTCCGCCGCTTTTATCTCAGACGATGCTGATGTGGGAAGCAAGTGTGCCGCCCGCACCTCAATATGAAGTCCGCATTTCAGCTGATCCGGACTTCAGAGGCGATGTTATGACCCTTACAGTGAGCCAGACATTTCTAACAGAAGAGCAGCTTGATTTATTATGGAGCACTTCCTATTACTGGCAAGCGAGAGGCCTGGGAATGAATGAAGAATACTGGGGTGAGTGGAGTGCTGTCAGACGGTACGTAAGTTTAGCCGGACCGGATATTTCATTGGAAAATCCTATGTCAGGCGTATCATTGGATGTTGT
>DKER01000194.1 GCA_002452555.1 Fidelibacterota bacterium UBA6817
GCGCAGCGAGCCTCAACGTCTAAACGTCTAAACATCTCAGCTAATCAATCGTTATACTTTCTAACAGCTGTTGTCTTTCGCATTTTGTTTGCAAACTATAGAATCATAAACAGCACGGATATCGGCAATCGTGAAGGGTTTTTCAAGAAAAGCAGCCGGCTTGATTTTTTTGACCATTTCTCTAATAGCCGTTGTGGCATAACCGGTCATAAAACAGATTTCCGGTCCGTTAATTTTCCTGATTNNNATCAAATCCGGTCTTTTATCCTTATAAACAGCAACGGCCTCTTCTCCCCGTGCCACAGGCGGCAATACTTCCCCATTGAAATCTTTAAGGTCCATACACAGATTTAGAGCCGTTAAAATTTCGTCTTCAACAACTAGTATCCTCATAACAGTCCTTTATACTCGGGCGTGATAGAGTTTTTCCGTGAATGTGAAGCGGAACTGCAAACCGTTGATATTTTCAATTTCCATTGTTCCCATCAATTGTTGATTTACCAAAGCCCTGATCGTTTCAAGGCCCAGCTTACTGTCATTATTCAGATCAAACCCTTCAGGAAGGCCTGATCCGTTGTCGGAATATAATATTGTCAGTGTTTTCTTTCCAGATTTAATATGAATTTTAATCAAGCCGTCTGTCCTTCCGGAAAACGCAAATTTCACAGAATTTGTTATCAGTTCATTGAGTATCAGCCCTAAAGGAATTGCTTCATCTATCAGAACCTGAACATCATCCCCGCTACAGTGTATCTCAATGTTTTTTTCAGGAATGTCATACGTTTCTTTCATCAATTCAATCAGACTGTTGTAATATTCCTTGAGATTAATTCTTGACAGATCCTGAGATTCATAGAGTTTTTTATGTACCAATGCCATTGAGATGATTTTGGTTTCCAGGTCCCGAAAAATTCCCTTCAGATATTCATCCTTGAGTTGACGAGAGCGGAGATGCATAAAGGCAGATATAACCTGCATGTTATTTTTAGTCCGGTGATAGAGTTCACGAAGCAGTAACTCTTTCTCCTTCAGATTCATTTGTATCTGATCTTTCGCTTTCTTTTGTTCAGTAATATCAATAAAACTTTCAAGAAGATAGGGTTTTCCCTGAAGTATGATCTTAGAAACACTCTTGAAAATGGGGATCTCCCGCCCGTCACGGGTATACAGAATTCGTTCGGACTTATAATTCATATTACCCTGGTCGAGGACGGGACAGCAGTCCATCTTTTCAGGACAAAGGATTTCATGACATTTCTTTCCGATGATTTCATTTTCTTTTTCATACCCGCACATTTCTGTAGCTCGCTGGTTGGAACGGTATATGATCTTGTCAAACCCTACAATCATCACACCAAAGACAACTGAATCCAGAATATCCTGCAGGTTTTCTTTTGCCTCCTGAAGCTCACCTGTACGGTGTGCAACTTTTTTTCTGAGCAGGTTCACCCACAGAAAAACAAGCAGTATGATAACAACAAGAGGGATTGCAACGTAAAGCATGTAGCGGAAAATTACTTTCCAGTCTAAATGACTGTCCGGGTAAACCCCCAGCCATTTATCGTAGATTTCACGATATTCACCGCTTTTCTCGATAATTGTCAGGCCTTCACTGAAAATATTCAATAATGTCTGATTGTTCTGCTGCACAGCAAAACAGTATTCCAGAGAGATAAATGGTTTTTGTCCCACAACGATATCTTGCCAGTTGTTTTTATCGATCAAAAATAATGCTGCCTGCCGCGCAATCAGGGCACATGTTACCTCACCACGTCTAAGAGCTATAAGGACTTCCTCTTGATTTTGATACGTTTTTATATTATTGCTAAACCCGTTTTCCACAGTATAATCGTGCATAATATCCCCGGTTTCAACGGCGATTGAATGGTTTTTCAAATCTTCAAGTGTCATGGGGGGTATACCGGTATCCCGACGTACTGCCGTTACATAGTGACTCAATGTGTGGGGCTGCGTAAAATCAAAGAGAATATCCCGTTCTGCAGAATAGAACATACCCTGGATCAGGTCAATATTTCCTTTCAGCAATCCTTCCATTATGTCTGTCCAGGGTGCCAGGTGGAATTCCACTTCCAGATCCATTTCCCGGGCAATGGCACGGATAATATCAACATTAAAACCCCTGGGATTTCCTTCTTCATCCAGAAATTCATAAGGAGGAAAATGATAATCGCCGCCGATGATGATTTTCCTGTGAACAGGCAACTCCAGGGATGAAAACCACCGTGCATGAAGATAACGGTAGGTACCGTCAACCTTAACCAAAGACAGACCTTCATTCAGTAAAGACAGGGTTTCCCGGTCCCCATCCCGAACGGCGAAACAAAAATCCTGTCTGAAACCGTAAATAGGTTTACTGACTATTCTCACATTCTGGAGTCCCATCTCCTGGATCAGATGCAAACCCACTATTCGCTGTATAACAACCGCATCATATTTCTTTTCTGATAAACCCAGCAATGCATCTTTGAATGTTGCTGTCGTTTCAATGATTAGTCCATAATCTTCACGGCGAAGAAATTCTTCAGCATTATCTCCTTTCATCACAGCTACTTTCCGGCCTGCGAGATCATTGAGAACTTCTACATCCCGTGTATCTTCGTGGACTATGATAGCGCCATGCATGGAAAGATAAGGGAATGTAAAATCAAATATTTCTTCACGTTCAGGTGTTCGTCCCACAAGGGGCAGGGCATCCACGTCTCCCCTTTCCAGCCATCCTTTCACCTCTTCCCACGGTCCCAGTTTAAAGACTACTTCTTTTCGCATGACCCTTAAAGCAGCTTTCATCAACTCAACGGAAAAACCGGCGGCTTCACCGTCCGCACCCTCAAAACAATATGGAGGATAATCATACTCACAGCCGGATATCAGAATAACATCTTCATATTTATTGAAATCCTGTGATTTAGCAGGAGATATTGACAATAATACAATTGCTGCTGTCAGTATTATAAACCATTTACCCGGAAAATTCGTACAGAATTTTAAATTTGAAACATAAGTAATTATTTGGGAAAATCTGACTTTTGTATCATAATCAAAATTCATTTTTATACCTCCTTATCATACAAAAGACAAGCAGTACCCCACTTTTGCAGATCACAGACGATATTTTTAATCTATTTTTTAAAAATGTAATATTTTCATGCTTAATAATGCAAGAAAATTAAAGATGCAAAGTATGATGAAGTCTGGGTTCATGGGCTCAAGGGTTCAAGGGCTCAAGGGTTCAAAAGTTCAAAGGTTGAGAAGTTTAGACGTTCAGAGGTTGAGACGTTGAGATGTAACCTGACAGAACCCTCGAAACAGAAAAAACCATTATCGACCATGAAACCATTTAAATGAAACAAACGCCGTCAACCGAAACAAAATCGACCCACCCTACTGACTACTGGCTACCGGCTACTGACTAC
>DKER01000002.1 GCA_002452555.1 Fidelibacterota bacterium UBA6817
AAACTATTTATCGAATAAATCGACGCGGCGATCTCATTACTATTCAGCGTCATACTTTTTGTCCGTCTTACACCTGTGTCGTTATTCTTTTGCTCCATCTTATCTACATAAAAACTTCTAAATTTTTCCTTAATGTGTACGAATATAATGAATAGAGGTTATATATGGATGATTTTCGTATAACAATGCCGGACATCGGATTTGGTCAGTATAGCAATGCTTCATTGCGCGGGATCGGTCTGCCGGACTTACAACTTCAGAATCCCGACATGGACAAAACTGATTTTTCGTCAATAGCTGAAAGGCTTAAGTTTCAGGCAGAAGCCATGCTCGAAACGGGCGTAACTGATTCCGGTAAGCCGGTAGTTCACGGCATTGATGCGGACTATATAAATACTATAATTGAACTTGGAAAGGCCATGCCGAAAGGCGACGAGGACATTGACGATCTCTCGTGGGGATTAATAGTTAAAATGGGCATGGAAATGGGTATAGAGGATGCGGATGTTCTGAAAGAGCTGAAGATTTCAGATGTTGACACCTATTTCTACGAAGCTGTTTATAAAAAAGCGGCAATTGATGCCGGTATGAGCCGTTTTGATGAAAACGGTCAGGTTGTGGCGTATGAAAACCCGTCGGATATCTGGAAAGACATGTTTAAGACAGATGACGAAGGCAACTTCATAAAAGATAATAACGGCAGAGCCGTCAGAAATGAAAACTTCGTCCAATATCGTATCCAGACTCAGGGCGCAAAAGTCACAGGTTACAGTACCGATGCGCCGATATGGAATTTTAAAGACTATAAAGGCAAGCTCACAGGTCTTCAAGGCGGCTTTTTACAAAACCTGCTTCTGGCTGTAGACAGCAAAGATCCGTATATGTATCGGTATGTTCGCGAGCAGGTGACGGACAAAATGCCAACATGGTCTGCCGACACAACTGCTAAGATGAATGAAGATGAAAAAACCGATTTCTATATCAGGCAGCTGACACATTCGTACAAACTGCTTAAATCATCAATGATCAGCTCTATGACAATACGACAACAGCTCGATGAACTGAAAGCAATGTATTCAGGCGCGCAGTGGGAAAAAGTCAAAACAGATGGCGGAATTACGGACTATTTCATCGGAAGCAGGTAGTCAGTCAGCACCGCAAAACGCATTGTGCTGATCATTCTCTAAAAGCATGGTGAATTCCACACCGTCGCTGCAGTTATGAAATTCAAGCTGCCCGTGCAGAAAATTCGTCATGACCGTTTTTGCCGTATAAAGCCCCAATCCTGTTCCGCTTCCGGTGTTTTTAGTGGTGAAATAGGGCAAGAATATCTTGTCTTTTATCTTTTCGTCAATGGGTTCACCGTTGTTTTTGATGCAGATTGAAATCAGGCTTGCGCTTACCGCCACACTGACATCTATTGTTCCTTTTGAAATGATTCTCTTTTTGAGAGCTTCGCAGACAGCTTCTCTTGCATTGTCAATTATGTTTGTGAATACATGGTTAAATTTTACGACATCAATTATGTTTGAAGCTAAATCGTAAGAACATGCAGGGTAAGTTTCAAATGAGTCGAAAATTTCAGTTTTGTTTTGGCATGTGCAGCTGAAATGGAGATCGGTATTATTGAACTCTATTTCAGGCTGATAGAGTTTCAGCAGGTCAAATATATGATGAACAATGTTTTTTCTTGTTTCAACCCTTTCGCAGTTCAATGATGAGATAAACCTGTCAATGACTGCGGACATGTCCTGAATGGTACCCATTGCCCGTCTTCCAAACTCTTTGATATCATTGTTGCAGAGTTTGTTCAAATCGTGAAGTTCGCACAAGTCCTGCACAGAAAGAGCCAGAACGTTCAATGGCTGACGCCAGTGGTGTGAAATGGTTGTCAGAAGCTTATTTACGTCGTTTTCGCGTTTTTTAAGAAAGAGATTGTGTTCTTTTTCGCATCCATCGTTTGAATTTGAATCCAAATCAGAGGATAAATGCTCATGTCCTGCTGTTTTGCACGCAGGTACATGTTTAATGACTTCCCCCCCGTTTTCGGCTGCAAATCTGTTGAGTTCATGTGTGGATGACGATGGTATTTTAACTATAAAATAACTGTAATCAGCCATATGTCACCTTATAACTGTACAATAACACCGGCAATCTGGTACGATGAATGCATCGTGACCACGCAGGAGGCATTATTGAGTTATGTAAAGATACCAATACATTACAAGATTTCATTTACGATATTAATCACACGGTCTGAATACAATTGTATATTATATAGTCAAGATTCGTCANNACTTAGAATATTGTCTAGTTATGTGTAATAAAAATCATCATTTAGTGGAAATAGGTAAGCGCATAAAAGATGCAAGGAAGGCAAAAGGCTGGTCACAGGAGACACTTGCGGAGCATGTCAATATTCACGCTACTTATATGTCACAGATTGAAACCGGGAAGGTGAATCTTACAATTAATATACTAAAATCTATTGCGGACAATCTTGATATATCAATGAAGGATTTGGTTTCTGAATATCACGATGAGGACGAACTTCCTCAGTTTCTGAAAGATGTCAGAGCGGCGTATTTTAAGGCAAAAGAGAACGAGCGTGGCTCATATATTAAAGCTGTGCGCGGAATAATCTATGCCTTTACAAACAGACGCAAATAATCCCGCACTGCCTGTTATTCTTTTATAAGTTCAAATTCC
>DKER01000203.1:0-2287 GCA_002452555.1 Fidelibacterota bacterium UBA6817
ACTGGACTGGCTACCGGCTACCGGACTGCCGACTGACCACTGCCCACCAATCATCAATTATTCTTCTGTTGCCCCCGGATTATTTATTAAATTCAACCTAATATTTTGAGGGATATATGGCTTTTCATGTGATACAGGATTTGCCCAAGCCGGAGGAAATGCTAGGTGAACTGCCCCTGCCGGATGCGTTGAAAACCGTTAAAAAATTGCGGGATAAACAGGTTTCAGACATAATTCGGGGCGCATCATCCGCTTTTATCGTGATTGTCGGTCCCTGTTCGGCCCATGATGCAGATGCTGTATGTGAATATGTGTCACGCCTTGCCCGGGTTCAGGAGAAGGTCAAGGACCGCCTGATGCTTATTCCCAGGATCTATACGAATAAACCCCGCACATTGGGTACCGGATACAAGGGAATGCTTCATCAACCGGATCACATGGGAAAACCCAACATTGTAAAAGGGATTCAATCCCTTCGGCAAATGCATATTCGTGCCATAAACGAATCCGGACTGTCAGCTGCGGATGAAATGCTGTATCCCGGAAACTATCCCTATGTAGAGGATTTGCTCTCCTATGTTGCAATCGGTGCCCGTTCTGTGGCAAATCAACAGCACCGGTTAACGGTAAGCGGATTGGATATTCCCGTGGGAATGAAGAATCCTACGTCGGGGGAAGTCCGTGTAATGCTTGAGTCCATTTATGCAGCTCAGCATTCCCATGTGTTTGTCTATAATAATAAAGAAGTTTGTACGGACGGCAACCCCCTTACACACGGTGTTCTTCGCGGAGCTGTAGACCCGTCGGGCATCAGAGTCCCCAATTATCACTATGAAGATCTTACACGCATATCACATCTCTATCTGAAACAGGATGTGCAAAATCCGGCATTGATCGTGGATGTCAATCATGACAATTCAAATAAGCGGTATGAAGAACAGCCCAGGATAGCCCTGGAAGTGATGAAAAGCCGACGTATCAATCCTGATTTGAATAAAATAATAAAAGGACTCATGATTGAGAGCTATTTGGTTGGCGGCCGGCAGGAGATGAACGGAACAACGTACGGCCAATCTATTACGGATCCCTGTCTGGGTTGGGATGAAACAGAACGACTGCTTTTAGAAATTGCAGACGAAGTGGATTAAATCTATTAAATACTATTATATCTGTTATTAAATATAATTTCATTAACCGGTTTTCTGGGACGGGGCGGTTCGTCCGGACTCCCAACAGCTTTTTTACCTACGATTATCAGAGTAATAATATCATATTCTTCAGGAATATTTAAGATTTCCCGTGTTTTTTTCGGACTGAATCCTGCAACGGGATGGGCTGTCAGTCCCAGCTCGGTTGCCTGTAATAATACCTGTCCCACAGACAAACCGGTGTCAAACTGATAATAGTCCCGTGAACCTACAACACAATCATCGTCTTTCCGGGAAAAAACGGCAATAACCAATGACGCACCATGGATCCATTCATTTCCCCCGGAATAAACATTATGCATTTCCCGGAGCTTGTCCTGATCTGTTATAAAGATATAACGCCACGGCTGATTGTTGAAACAGGAGGGAGCCAGCCTTGCCGCCTGAATAAGCAAATCCAGATCTCTGCCAGTCAGTTCAGTTTTCTCTAAATGCCGGTATGATCGGCGTTTTTGTACGGCTTCATGAACGTTCATTGTTTCTCCAATAAAGCCTGTATTGTTTTAATGACCTCATCATCCCGCGGATTGGTCCGCGATGCAAAACGGGCTGCCACATTTCCCTCACTGTCAATAATGAATTTTGTGAAATTCCAGCCGATTGTTCCCCCTGTTTCCGGATGCATTTTTTTATCCGTAAGCCAAGCATATAAGGGATGAATATCATTCCCTTTCACGGATATCTTTGCCAGTACGGGAAAAGTCACACCAAAATTCATCTGGCAGAATTCCTGTATCTCTTCATTGCTCCCCGGTTCCTGATTCATAAAATTATTTGCGGGAAATCCCAGGATAACCAATCCCTTGTCTTTATAGTCCTCATAGAGTTTCTGAAGATCGTCATATTGAGGTGTAAACCCGCATTTACTGGCTACATTTACAACCATCACAACCTTTCCCCTGAATTGATCCATGGGAAAGGTTTCCCCGGTTGCCGTCCTTCCTTCAAAGGAATAAAAATTCAAATTTTCCATCGCAGTCAATCCTCCTGTTATCAGTAGAATCATTGTTATGAATCGAATGTATTGTTTCATAGTTCTATCCTTCTGTTATTTCTTCTTTGAGACAAGGGATTGATCT
>DKER01000203.1:2299-5866 GCA_002452555.1 Fidelibacterota bacterium UBA6817
TCCAATCATCCAATCATCCAATCAAATCAATCAATTCAATCGTCTGCCGACTGAATAAGTGACGCGTAACGAGTGGGCCCCTGCGCCACTGCCGACTGTCCACTGTCCACTGCCGACTTTTCAACATAAAACTCATTGCTTTTTAGAAAAAAAAAAGTGAATTTCCCGCCGTGATGTCAAAGAAATGCACAGGACGAAAAATTCCCAACTGACATAGAGGATTGTATGGCAAAATCCATCAAAAGCGGCATTGATATCGATCTTGGTAATCAATGCTCCCGCACCGCCTATTCATGGGCAAAAAAAAGTTTCAGCCATCGGCCTGAAGCGTCCGGTAATCCTCTCATTAACGTGGACGGTGTGTTTTCAAACGTGATGGATTACCAAGGGGTAAAAGTTGGAATTTCTTCAGACGGTATAGGCACTAAAATCGAATTGGCCGAACGGACAGGCATTTACAATACACTCGGGTTTGATCTGGTTGCCATGACAGCCGATGATCTGGCCGCAAATGGTATTGAAGCGGTAAATCTTTCAAATATTCTGGACGTGGACCATCTGGATCATGCCATTGTGGATTCCCTGATGCAGGGTCTCTATGAAGCAGTAAAAATTGCACGAATAACCGTTACAGGCGGTGAAATTGCCGAATTGGGAAACCGGATAGGCGGCTATGGTGAACGTATGCACTTCAACTGGTGTTCAACGGCCACGGGACTCGTTCCTGAAGGACATGAACTCATTGACGGTTCCGGTATAAAACCGGGACAGATTGTCCTCTCTCTTGCTTCACGGGGATTCAGAAGTAATGGTTTTTCACTGATCCGACATGTCCTTGAGGATGCTTTCGGTCCAAAATGGCATGAAAAAAGGGTTGATAATGATAAAACCTGGGGCGAAGCCCTGTTGACGCCTTCCCGCATTTTTTCTCCCCTCGTTACCGATCTGATCCGGTCCGGTATTCCCCTCTACGGAATAGCCCATATTACCGGCGGCGGGATTGCGGAGAATTTTGAACGGACCCTGAAATCAACCCGGTACGGCGCGGATCTTATGTCCCTCTTTAATGCTCACGAAATCATGAAAACGGTTCAGAAAATTGGCAAAGTTCCTGAAAAAACCGCCTGTCGTCTGTGGAATATGGGGAATGGAATGCTATTGGTTACCGATGAAAAATTTCTGCCTGATATTGAAAAACTCTCAGAAAATTATAATTACCCTGTATGTAAAGCAGGGATAATCACCCATGAGCCCGTAATCCGGATTCAAAGCTCGGGGTGCGACCCCCAAATCCTGCAATATCCTTTAACATAAAGGAGCTTTTGTGTCACAACTGTTTTTTATACAAGTGGTGCTGAAAGATCATATCAGAGATGTTGCCGCTGAACAGGTGAAAAATTCTTCGCAACGGTATCTGAATATTGAAACAGGCAGGGTTAAATCATCAAAACTCTTTACTCTGAATGTGGAAATTTCAGACTCGGAAGCCCGCCGTTTTGCGGAAGAAGTCCTCTGTGATCCGGTGATGCAAACGTTTTACTTTAATTCGTTTTTTACCAACAGCCGGTTTAAACGATACCTGCTTATATCAAAACGTCCCGGCGTGACGGACGATGAAGGAATTTCAGCGCAGAAAGCCCTGTCGGATCTTTTAAACCGCGATTTGCCATCCGGTGTTCAACTGATTTATACGGGAGATGTTTATTATTTTGAAGAAGATCTGAGTGATCCTGATCTTTTAAAAATCGGCGAGGAACTCCTGGGAAATCCCCTGATCAATCATTTTGAAACAGGAACGCCCAATAAACCCATTGATTATGTCCCCGATGTGCGGATTGAATCAGCTGTGCAAATTAATACGATTCCCATTGATTTGGATGATGAGGGCCTTCAGGATCTTTCCACAAAGATGCTTCTGTCACTGAATCTTGAAGAGATGAAAGCAATCCGGGGTTATTTTTCCCGGGAGGATGTCCGTACTATCCGCCAATCATCAGGAATCGCTCCCGATCCTACAGATTGTGAACTTGAAATTCTTGGCCAGACATGGTCAGAACATTGTAAACATAAAGAGTTCAATGCGATCATTCATTATTATGATAAAGAATCCGGACGGGAAGAAATTATTGATTCCCTCTTTAAGACATATATCCGGAAATCCACGGACATAATCCGCGAACGTTTTGAAAAAGCCGGAAATCCCTGGCTCCTGAAAGTGTTTACCGATAATGCAGGTGTGGTGCGCATTGATGATGAAACCGGTTTTATCTGGAAGGTGGAAACCCATAATTCACCGTCTGCCCTCGATCCGTACGGCGGTGCCCTGACAGGCATTGTGGGTGTAAACCGGGATCCGCTGGGCACGGGAATCGGCGGTGCAGAACTCCTTTTCAATACCAATGTGCTTTGTTTTGGCAATCCGGATTACCGGGGTGAACTCCTGCCCGGACAGCTGCATCCCAGACGGATTATGACCGGTGTGGTGAAGGGTATAGAGGAAGGCGGCAATAAATCGGGAATTCCCACAATAAACGGATCCGTGATCTTTGATGACCGTTTCAGCGGCAAACCCCTGGTTTTTTGCGGAACCGGAGCCGTTATCCCTCTGAAATACGGTGATCGCTATACGTGGATCAAAGAGATTCATCCGGGTGATAAAATTCTGATGGCCGGCGGCCGCGTAGGGAAAGACGGTATTCACGGTGCGACGTTTTCCTCCCTGGAAATCGATGAACACTCTCCCAGATCTGCCGTTCAGATCGGATCTCCCATTACACAGAAGAATATGTCCGATTTTATGGTGGATGCTGCCCGAAAGGGACTGATTAAATGTTCTACGGATAATGGTGCCGGAGGATTGTCATCCTCCATCGGCGAACTGGCCGGAATTTCCGGCGGTGCCAGAGTCCGGCTCGAAAAGGTCCCCCTCAAATATCCCGGTCTCCAGCCATGGGAAATTTTTGTTTCCGAATCTCAGGAGCGCATGACGCTGGTGGTTGAAGAGCATAAATTGGATGACCTTGTCAAACGGGCAAAAGCATACGATGTGGAACTGAGCGAAATCGGTGAATTTACGGATAGCGGATTGCTGGAATTGTTTTATGAAGAGAGACTGGCAGCCCTCTTAAACCTTGATTTTCTCCATGACGGCGTTCCCCGGAAGCATCTCCGGGCCGTGTGGAAAAAACCGGTTCCGGAAGAATCTGAGCTTCCGGAAAATTTGAATATTGAAGAGACAATTTTAAATCTTCTTTCCGGTCTGAATATCTGTTCTCGAGAGAGTATAATCCGACGCTATGATCACGAAGTTAAAGGCCGGACCATTATAAAACCCCTGATGGGTCATACAGGCAACGGTCCGCAGGATGCGGGAGTAATACGACTGAATTTCAAATCCTGGGCAGGCATTGCCGTGTCCAACGGGATTATGCCGAAGTTTGTGGATATTGATGCCTATGAATCATCTGCCGGCGCCTTTGATGAAGCGATCCGTCAGATTATTTCCATCGGCGGCCGGCTCCCCGATCCGCAGAATGTGAATAGTCCGTTCTGGTCCGTCAATGATAA
>DKER01000135.1 GCA_002452555.1 Fidelibacterota bacterium UBA6817
CGGCATGCGTTGAAAACTGCGATTATGCCGCTGCTGGGAACCATGGCCACAATGGGACTCGTATCAATCCCCGGCATGATGACGGGACAAATTTTAAGCGGCGTATCTCCGGTTAATGCTATCAAGTACCAGATTATGATCATGATCGGTATTTTTTCATCAGCTACGATGTCAATAATTTGCACTGTTATGATATCATCTCTATTTAATTTTGATGCATTCGGACGGATTCGAAAAGAAATCAGGGATCTTTTATGATGCATTACATCAGAAACTATGACAGGTATAAAGATGACATTATTAATGCTCTGAAAAAAGGCGATGTGATTGCTTATCCCACCGATACAATTTTCGGGATAGGTGTGGATACCATGAATGAATCGGCAGTAAACAGGTTGTATGAGCTGAAAAACAGACCGGAAAAAATGCCTTTCAGTATCCTGGCCGGCACGCTTGATCGCATTCTTGAACTTAATATGTTCGGAGATGCTATTGCCGATTTTTTAAGGGTAATTTTTCCCGGACCTGTTACAGCTGTTTTGCCGATAAATGAATCTGCCGGTTTCAAT
This sequence comes from Fidelibacterota bacterium UBA6817, assembly GCA_002452555.1. Lineage (GTDB taxonomy): Bacteria > Fidelibacterota > Fidelibacteria > Fidelibacterales > Fidelibacteraceae > Fidelibacter. The sequence continues at coordinate 570 of DKER01000135.1, forward strand.
TCGCCGGTTCTTAAAAATGACTTCATCGGTTTCAGAATACCGGATCACCCTTTTTGTCACTGGCTGGGAAGCCATTATAAAAACCCTGTGATCACCACATCTGCAAACAGAACGGGAGTTGCACCAATCCAAAATCTTATTGATATTGAAAAAGAGTTTGATAAAGAGATTTCTGTTTACATTGACGATCCATACGAGGGATTTAATCACATCAATAAACCCAGCACGGTTTTTAAAATTGATTTAAACGGCATTTTGACGATTTTAAGACCGGGAGCATATCCGGAATACTTACTGAAAGAGCATTGGTTAAATAAAAATCCTTTTTAGTAGTGTTTCCGAATTATTTCATTGAAATAGATATGGTGCTGAGGGGCAATTTCACGATACAACGGCATGAATGATGTATCTTTCAACGTTGAGACAAAGTATTCGGCATCTTTATAATGAGCTTCAATAAAATCATTGGTGAATTTATCTTTGTTGTGAATATTTACGATTTGGGAAATGAGGGACAGGGATTCTTTTAATTTTTCCAAAGCCTGTTTCTTTCCATTCTCCTCGATTGCCCAAAAAGACTCACTTAACAGATAACGGGCTTTTCGAAGTCTGTAATTGCCTGTCAATCTTTCAAAATCGGCAGACCGGCTACGCCAGCCCTGGCTCCAGCGGCTTGTCTGACTCTTCTGGATAATCTGTCTGGCCTTTTCATAAATCGTATTTCCGCCCATGAGTTCAATCGCGTCAAGCTCTGTAGCTACAATAAGATATCCATAGTAATCAATTAAATCTGTAAGCGGATTGAAAAGTCCTGCAGACCGGTATAATGAAACGCCTGATGAATAATCAAATTTCCATTGCGAATCATAATACCGCTGATCAAAATCATTCGTAAAAAAAGCTTCACAGGTATAGACTTTTTCTGCACCGCTTTCATCAATGCTTCGAACAAAAATTGATATCCTGTACGGTATTTCAAAATTATAGTCGTTATTCGAAAACGATTCGGTTCGAATGTATTGATCTATTGAATTTTGCAGTTCATTTATTTCAGACAGATACGATGATTCTATTCGTTCCGATTCAATTGTAACATTTGGCACCAATGTCTGTCCCGATAACAGCAGCGGAAGGATTATCAGGAGAATACATTGAATCGTTCTTTTCATTATTTACTCCCTGCTTATTGTCTGACTGCAATTTATAAGGTTTCAGGATGTTTGTAAAGTTATAAACAGTCTTGCGCGGTTTTGGATTAAACTGTATTTTTTGTGCAAAATCGGGGAGTGGAATGACCTGGATCCTTGGGATTTCGGCTTATTATCACGACAGTGCTGCTGCACTGTTGGAAAACAACACCCTTGCCGCTGCAGCGCAGGAAGAACGGTTTACCAGAATAAAGCATGACAGTTCATTCCCCGTTCATGCCGTTACTTATTGCTTAACAGAAGCCGGTATTGACTATACAGACTTAAAAGCCATTGTTTTTTATGACAAACCCTTTTTAAAGTTTGAAAGGATTCTGGATACATATTTGCATTTTTCTCCATATGGTTTGCCATCATTTCTCAAAGCTATCCCTTTGTGGATAAAAAAGAAAATATGGCTTAAAGCTTTAATAGAAGAACACTTTCCCGGTTTTAACGGGGATATTTTGTTTACACGTCATCATCAGGCTCATGCAGCGTCAGCATTTTATCCTTCGCCTTTTGAACGATCAGCAATTGTCACGGTAGATGGCGTGGGGGAGTGGACAACAACCAGCATCGGGCTGGGCGAGGGAAACCGAACAACAATCCTGAAAGAGATCCGATTTCCCCATTCGCTCGGACTTCTTTACTCGGCTTTTACCTATTTTTGCGGTTTCAAAGTCAATTCCGGTGAATATAAACTGATGGGACTTGCACCGTACGGCGAACCTGTGTATACAGATTTGATCCGAGAGAAATTGATAGATATCCGGGAAGACGGATCATTTCATTTGAATATGTCGTATTTTGACTACGCCGCGGGATTGAAGATGACAGGATCAAAATTTAACAAACTTTTTGGTGCGGCTCCCAGAAAGGTTCATGAACCGCTTGATCAGATCCATATGGATCTTGCCCGGTCTGTTCAGGAAATTACAGATGACATTATGCTGAAAATTTCCCGATATGCCGGTAAATTAACCGGTTCGGAGAATCTGTGCCTTGCAGGAGGTGTTGCCCTGAATTGTGTTGCAAACCGATATATTCTTGAGTCGGGACTGTTTAAAAATATTTGGATTCAGCCGGCTGCCGGTGATGCCGGTGGTGCACCCGGAGCAGCTTTAGCGGCTTATTATGAGTATTTCGATCATAAACGTACGGTTATTAAACCCGATGCGCAAAAAGGGAGTCTGTTGGGTCCCTCATATTCTGACAGTGAAATTGGGGCTTTCCTGGACAAATATTCTGTTTGCTGTCACAAATTGCCATGGAATGAACTCGTTGAAACAGCGGCCTGCCATCTTAAGGATCAGAAGGTTGTCGGGTGGTTTCAGGGACGTATGGAATTCGGTCCCCGCGCCCTCGGTAACCGGAGTATTCTCGCTGATCCCCGTTCCCCCGAAATGCAAAAACAACTCAATCTGAAAATTAAATATCGGGAATCGTTCAGACCTTTTGCACCGGCTGTGTTGGATGAGTTCAAAACCGAATATTTCAATACGTCAGCAGAAAGTCCCTATATGCTGCTGATCAGTGATGTCAATATGAACAAACGCCTGCAAAGTGATGAAACAAAAAAGGGTCTTGATAAACTTCACCAGATCCGCTCACAAATTCCGGCCGTGACCCATGTGGATTATTCTGCCAGACTGCAAACGGTTAGAAAGGATGTTAATCCTCGCTTCCATGAGTTGATAAATGCCTTTTATAACCTGACGGCCTGTCCCGTTTTGGTCAATACATCCTTTAATGTCCGGGGTGAACCCATCGTCAATACGCCGGAAGATGCTTTCCGCTGCTTTATGAATACAGAAATGGATGTTCTGGTCATCGGATCTTATATGGTTTTAAAATCAGAACAGAAATCAGTCAATAAAGAGGACTGGAAAATACAGTATGAGATGGATTAAAGGAATGATTCCGAAATATAACGAAATAAAAATCGCAACAGCCCGCCGCTTTACACTCATCCTGTTTACTCTTTTAGTGATATATTCAGCGATTCGGTTTATTAAGGATAGCAACAGTATTTTTTTCAATGTCTTACCGTTTTTCGGACTGATGGTAGTTTATTGTATACCCGGACTTGTTAAACGGATGTTTTGGTTTTTTTCTGCTATTGCCGGTATTATCGGAACATTCGTATCCTATATAATTTTGACACTTGTCTTTTTTTTACTCATTTTTCCTTTGGGAATGTTTCGAAAAATGTTGGGTAAAAGTCCGATCAATGATTCATTTGACCCATCCGTAAAAACATACTGGATGGATTATCAACCGATTAATAACGATATGAAAAAACAATATTAAAGGATCAATATGTCCAAGATAAGTATTTTTAAAGAATTCTTGCAATATGCGGGAGAAAACAAACGGTATATATTGCTACCCATTGTCATCATTCTTCTCCTTCTCGGATTTATTATTGTTTTGTCTCAGGGCAGTGCCCTTGCACCTTTTATTTATGCTCTGTTTTAAGGGATATCGATGGTGTTACATAAATGGAAGAAAACCCTTTTCACATTTTTATTGATTTTTACGGGAATTTCTGCTGTAATTTTTCTTGAGCTTGTTCTGCGTTTTTTCAATGTGGGAGAAAACTATTCACTGTTGCAGGAAACAACACTAAACGGCAGAGATTTTTATAGAGTAAACCGAAGCTTCCCGGGAAAATACTTTAATCGGGTCGGCGATGCACCGGAATTTCGGGATGAACTGATTCCTGTTTTCAAACAAAGCAATGAAAAACGAATTATTGTATTGGGGGGCAGCACCAGTTTCGGATTTCCCTACACATATAATATCACATTTCCGGATATGCTGGAATGGATGATGAAAGAAAATTCCCCGTCAACCCGCTGGAATGTCATCAATTTATCCACATCAGCCATTAATAGTTTCTCAGTTGCTGACATCGTTAAACGAACCGCAGACCTTAAACCGGATGCCATCGTAATTTATATGGGTCATAATGAATTCTACGGTGCTTTCGGAAGCGCTTCTCTCGAAAAAGGAGGCACATGGTTTTATTCGACACATTTATCCATAAAAATCCGTGAATTAAGATTATATCAGGTTTTGCTGAAGGTTTTCAATAAATCAATGGTATCTGTTTCACCCGGTGATCCGTTAATGGTCAGAATTATTCGAAATAAACAAATCACGTTCGGATCTTCACTTTATCTTAAAACACGATTGAATTTTATCAGGAATCTGTACCGCATCAAACAAATCACTGACCCTATGGACATTCCGGTTTATATTTGCACTCTGGTCAGCAATGAAAAAGATCTTGTACCCTTTGCTTCAGACTTTATAGATGAAGGACTCACTCATCCAACACTCTATCGGGAGTTTCAGTCTTTGTTGGCATCCGGGGATACAACCGGAGTTCGCTTATGGCTTAAAGACCTGTATCTTTGGGAACCCCAGTCGTCCATTTATTCATATTGCAATGCAAAATATTTTGAATGGATGGGGAACAGAGACAGTGCGGGCATATATTATAAAAAAGCCCGGGACCTTGATGTTCTTCGATTCAGAGCAACGACAGACTGGAATAAGGCCATCCGTCAGTTTGCTGTTAATAACAGTTGGGAACTGGTTCCGATTGATCTGGCTTTTGAACAATACTCATACCCGTCTTTCCCCGGGAATGATTTGTTCCACGAGCATGTTCATCCCAATGAGAAGGGATACAGACTGATGGCATATACGATTCTGAAACAAATGGAAGTAAGCGGATTCTATCCTGAAATAAAAAGACACGATTTTATGAATGACGAAGAATTCTCTGATCATTATCCCATGACACCCTTTGAATTGCGTGCCGGAGAATTGACCATCTTAAAATTAACCGGCCGGTGGCCGTTTAAAGCTGCGGACGAATCATTTGACTTTACTCCGGGGAATATGACGGATCATTATGTGTGGGAATATGTAAACAATCGGAAAACATGGGGTGAGTCAAACCGCGAACTGGTTGATTATCATCTTAAAAGAAATGATACAGACCTTGCCATTCGATATGTAAAGAGTATTCAGCAGATCATTCCCTATGAAATATATCCTTATATGAAACTGGCAGAAATATTTGAAATACGAAATGAAGAACAGCAAGCATTAAAGATTTTAAAATCCGTTGATCAATTTTTTGACGATCCGGCAATCTGGCTTAAAGAAGGATTACTGTACTACAAACTAAATGAACCGGAGTTTGCAGTCTTTGCGTTAAATGAAGTAAGAACTGTTTTAAAGCAAAAACCCGACCTTTCCCAGGATAAAATTTCTGACCTTTATGAACATCTTATATCTGCGTTACTGCTGACGAATAATCCTGACACGGCTTCAAGAGTGCGTGCAGAAGCAAAACAACTCTATGGAATTCAAATTAAACCAAACTAAATTAAAAAAGTATGAATATTAAAAAACTGATTTTCAATACCTTGATCGTTTTAATCATATTCGTCATCTTTGCACTGGCTGAATTGGTATTAAGGGTCAGCGGATTCGGTGTTTCGTATGCAATATTCACTGAGAGAACATTTAATGATAAAACCTATCTGACTATCAACAAACAAGCGGGACAAAAATATTTCACATCTCATGTCCAGCCCCAGATTTCAACGGATATGTTTTTAAAAAACAAACCGGATAACGGTTACAGGATTTTTGTTCTTGGCGGATCTACAAGTGCCGGTTATCCATGGGAATATAATTTTTCATTTTCCAATATTTTAAAAGAACACGTCATAACGTACAAACCGCAGAATTATGTGGAAATAGTTAATCTTTCAATGCCTGCTTTAAACAGTTATGCAGTTTTGGATATTTTTAAACAGCTTTCATCGCATAAACCTGATCTTGTAATTATTTATACAGGCCATAATGAGTTTTTCGGCGGTTTGGGAGCCGGAACGGGAGGGAGGTCTGTTATTCTAAAAAGGACCTATTTATTCCTTAGAAACTTTCGGCTTTTTCAGTTATATGAGAGGGGCTTAGCATCGTTAAAGACGTTAAGATCGGTTAAACCGGCGTCACGAAGCTTGAGCGAAGACAACAAAACATTAATGCACAGATTATCTGCTGATAAAGCCATTGCTCCGGATAGTCCTGTAAGAAAAGCTGTTCAGCGTCAATATAGAAAAAATCTCCGATGCATATTTCGTCATGCTCAAAAAAAACAAATTGATCTTCTTGTTATGACTCCGGTCAGCAATATTATGAATTATCCCCCATTTAAATCGATTGGTGTTGATCTGCCGGTATCAGAGTATGAAAAAGCATTGAAAATGTATCAGGGGATGAAGAAGGATTCAGCATTGATGCTCTTGGATCAGATCCTTCAGCAATATCCCGATTATGCGGCTTGTCACTATTTAAAAGGCAGGATCCTGTATGAATCAAATAATAAAACAGAAGCTTTTGAACATTTTGGGAAAGCCCGGGATCTGGATGGGCTTCCGTTCAGAATGCCGGATGATTTGAAAGATATCCTTCTGAGTGAAAGCATACGGTACAATATTCCGATATTTGATACAGGAGAAAAACTGGGATTAAATACGTTTGAAGATTATTCTGAAATATTTTGTGATCATCTTCATTTTTCTATCAACGGATTGATGGATCTGGGTGCCGAACTTGCAGTAGAAATATTAAAAAGACCTGTTAACCTGATTGATAAAATGGATCATTTTACCCGGTTGGATACGCTTCTGGGAGAAATCCGATTGAATGTCCTTTTAAACAGCTGGCCTTTCACTGGCAATCAATATTCTCAGGTTGGCGGATTCAAAGCATCGAATGATTATGAGCGGATTGTAAAACGGGTATGGAAAGGGGAAATATCCTGGGAAGAAGGCCATGTTCTGGCAGCAAAGCTTCTTGAAAAAAACAATCAGCCAGCGAAAGCGGCGAGGGAATACATGGCGTTGTATCATTTAATGCCTTACAATGAAGCACCGCTTGTTGAAGCTGCCCGCATATTTTCAACAACTGAACAATGGAAAAATGTCAGGACGCTCTCGGAAAAAGCACTGTCTGTTTACTATGATCACCGGGCATTGCTCTATTTAATCAGAGCAGAAGCTTTAGATCGGCGGTACGGAAAAATTCTGCAGCTAATTGAAAAGTATTCCGAAGAAATTCGTCAGGCTGAACCGATCATGAGAGGACAGTTCTATTATTATGAAGCCTGGGCATATGCCAATACCAATCAACTAAGCAAGGCTTTAATCGGTTTGGACAAATCCCTTGAACTTATTCCTGGTTATCAACAGGCATTGAAACTGAAAAATGACATTCAATCTGTTTTTGAATAAATTGTCATGATAATGTTAAAAAATATAGCGTAAAGGAATAAAACATGACCTTTTCAGAAGACAAGGGCAAGGGGGTAACGATCGGACTTTCTTCTGAATTGCCTCCTGATCCTGTTTTTGACGAGCATATACGAAGAGCACCGGACCGCGGCTTCAGGTTGAATAAAAAAGAGACAGTCCGGGCACTGAAAAATGCTCTTCGCTATATTCCCGTATCATTACATGAGACAATGGCGCCGGAATTTCTTCAGGAACTGAAAACACGGGGTCGAATTTACGGTTACCGGTATATGCCATCCGAACCTTTATGGGGAAAACCGGTGGATTCTTATCGTGGAATTCTTTCAGCCAGAGCCCTTCAGGTTAATATTGATAATAATCTGGATCCTGAAGTTGCTCTTTATCCGTATGAATTGGTTACCTATGGCGAAACCGGTCAAATTTTTCAAAACTGGATGCAATACAGACTGGTTAAACAGTATCTGGAAATTATGAGGGAAGATCAGACGCTGGTTGTAAGCAGCGGACACCCGGTTGGACTTTTCCCATCCCATGACTATGCACCGCGGGTTATTTCAACGAACGGATTAATGGTGGGAGCATGGGATAATCCGGAAAATTTTCACAAATGTGCAGCACTTGGTGTTACAAATTATGGCCAGATGACGGCAGGCGGCTGGATGTATATCGGTCCCCAGGGTATTGTTCATGGAACATATATAACACTCTTGAATGCCGGTAGACAATATCTGGGAATACCGGATGATAAGGATCTGGCCGGTATTCTTTTTGTCTCATCAGGTTTGGGTGGCATGAGCGGCGCACAGGCTAAAGCCGTTGAAATTGCCGGAGGTGTAGGCATCATTGCAGAAGTGGACGAATCACGCATTAAAACCCGGTATGACCAGGGTTGGGTTTCGGAAGTCAGCGATGATTTGAAAGAAGTTGCAGATATGGCCATTCTGTATAAAAAACAGAAAAAGGCTGTATCAATTGCTTATCATGGAAATGTCGTTGATCTGCTGGAATATCTGGCAAAGCATGCCGTACCGGTTGAGCTCTTGTCTGATCAAACATCATGCCATGCTGTCTATGATGGGGGATATACACCGGTCGGCCTTACGTTTGAAGAGGGGAGAGAACTGCTGAAAACCAATCCTGATTTGTTCCGGAAAAAGGTGGATTTATCACTTTTGCGCCATTTTGAGTGTATCCGGATTCTTTCACAAAAAGGAGCACATTTCTGGGATTACGGAAACAGCTTTCTGGCGAGCATTTTTGAAGCAGGTGAGGTAAGTGTTGCCAAAAACGGTAAAGATGTATCTGAGGGCTTTATTTGGCCTTCATACGTGGAAGATATTATGGGTCCGGTCTGTTTTGACCGGGGATTCGGTCCTTTTCGCTGGGTTTGCCTGAGCCGAAGGGATGAAGATCTCCGGAAAACGGATAAAGCTGCCTTGTCCTGTATTGATCCGGGCAGGAGTTCGCTTCACAGCGATAACTATAACTGGATCGGGAAAGCAGACCAAAATAATCTGGTTGTAGGGACCAAAGCGCGGATTCTGTATGCCGATGAAGAGGGCAGGGTGAATATTGCTTTAAGGTTTAATGATATGGTTCGGAAAGGGGAGATAGGACCGGTTCTGTTGGGCAGGGATCATCATGACGTATCCGGCACGGATTCACCCTTTCGGGAGACAGCTAATATTTATGACGGAAGCAGGGTAACGGCTGACATGTCTGTCCAGTGTTTTGGCGGCAATATTGCCCGGGGCATGACGCTTGTTGTTCTGTCAAATGGCGGAGGTGTTGGTATTGGCCGAGCAAGCAACGGCGGAAACGGTATACTCCTTGACGGCAGTTATAAAGCAGACAAGGTTATCCGAATGGGTTTATCATGGGATGTGATGGGCGGTGTTGCCCGTCGAAGCTGGGCAGGAAATAAACCGGCTGTAAAAACGTCAAAAGAGTGGAATGAAAAACATATTCGGGACGGTCATTATATAACTGAACCATACGAAGCGGAAGAAAATTTATTAAAGGATTTGGTCGATAATTCGTAAACGTCAGCGACGCGTCAGAAAATCCAGAATATTGCCTAAAGCAGTTGTTGTAGATTTATAAAGCTCTGTGTATTTACACCGGGTACAGGTTACGGCGACAAACTTTTTATTCTGAACATCAAATATTTTGCTGAAAGCACCGCCGGTTGTGTGTATTTCGTCAGTTTCAAACTCTGTGTTGCCGCATTTCGGGCATGTGTACGATAATTGTTGTTGATTCATGTTCATTTCCTTTAGAGAGCATTCATATTATCTGTCTGATCTTCAATTTCGATCGTATCTTCAATTGAATCATATTTATTTTGCATATATCGGTCTAAAATATCCCTGTAATTTACAATTCTGTCAACATATCTGACCGGTTCCATACCACGAGCATAACCAAATTCCAATTTTGTATAATAATTGGGTTGGCTTAACAGCGGCAAGACAGTTTTCAGATCATGCCAGGAATCCGGATTTTTCCCTATTTCTGCAGCAAGTTTCCTTGCATCGAACAGATGTCCCATACCCACATTATAGGCAGCCAGGGCAAACAGAAGCCGATCATTCGGTTGGACCGATTCAGGTATTCTGCTGATCAGCCACGATAAGTATTTTGCACCGCCAAATATACTTTCAGCAGGATCCAGGCGGTTTTTTACACCGACAATTTCCGCTGTTGTTTGTGTAAGCATCATCAGACCCCTTACTCCGGTTGGACTCTTGGCTCTGCTGTTCCAGTGCGATTCCTGATAAGACTGCGCTGCCAGTAATGTCCACGGGATATTGTACTCATATCCTGCTTTTTCAAAGAGATCCCTGTATAATGGCAGCCGTGTGTCAATTCGCCAGTGAAATGTCCGGATATCAAAGTAATCAAAGACCTCATAATACCCGAAATACTTTGCTACCAGTTCATCGAGATAACCGCTATTTTCAAGTTGGCTGAACCATTTTTCACTATATCGTTTCAAATCATAGGCATTATTCCTGAAAATCCAGCCAACCGGCTCTGCTTCACTGACAGGAAAAAGAGGAAACAATTCAGGGAAATAACGGCGATATAATGATATGATCTTGTCATCACATACGGATAATTGAATCTCTTCCAGCCATATTTTTTCCAGGATTTGTTCTGTTGATAATACGGTTGTGGTATCCCATTGAAGTCCCGGATATTCATGTTTCAAACGGATAAGATTCTCTTCAAAACTTGTTCCGGATACAATGACAGGGCGATACGAAGCGAGTGCTTCAATTGTGCGGGGCAAGTCATTGAAACGGCGGCCTACGACAAATTGTGTTACGTCATAATATGAGGGACCAAACAGATATCTGATCTTTCTTTCCGGCGTTTTTGTTATACCTGCAGCAGCAATATCCCCTTCACCGCGTGCAATAGCTATCATGACTTCGTTTATGTTATGCTTGATTATGAACTCTGCTTCAACACCCAACGAATTGGCAAACAAGGTAGCCAGTTCATATTCGATCCCTTTGGGTCCGTCCGAACCAAAATAGTATGTTGACGATGAGTTGGTCGTTATGAAAACTATTTTTTTCCTGTTTTTAATTTCTTTTAACGATGAATAACGCAATGCATCAACAATCACTCCCCAAATAACCAAAAAAATAAACCCAATCGAAAAGAGAATGATTATTTGATGTTGTAGTGTTTGATTTGCTCTTTTTTTTGTATACTTGCTCACGATGGTATAATATTTTTCAGTGATTATACCTGCTTCAAATGAATATGTCAATATTAAGTACGCTTTTTGCATGAAAACGGATACAAAAGTTACATTACATAAATGGGATGAACTCACTGCTAATCAGGCAATTAAGAAAATTCGTCATGAAGTATTTGTTGTTGAACAATCGGTGCCTGCAGAAGAAGAACTGGATGCTTTTGATGCCGTATCCCTTCATATTCTTGTTCACATAAAACACGGGAACAATACTTTATGCCCGGTAGCTACCGGCCGTTTATTGCCGGATGGACATATAGGAAGAGTAGCCGTTCTTAAGCCTTACAGAAGAAAGGGGATTGGTGGCCTTGTAATGACTGAGCTTGAAAAACAGGCTGGCATTCAGGGTTTGGAAACAATTGAACTGGATGCACAGCTTCAGGCAATTCCTTTTTATGAACGGCTGGGTTATTGTGCTTTTGGGAACATTTTTACCGATGCAGGTATACTTCACAGAAAAATGAGAAAAAAACTTACCATACAAAGCGAAGAGGGCACATGAAATCTCATCAGACTGCTATTCTACTTTTGACAATTATTATTTTCGGTTGCGACAGCAGACAGAAACAGCCGGCAGAATCGATTGATTTATTGAATTGGACATTAAAAAGACCTGCAGTCATTTCTGAAAATCCCAAAGGATGGCAATGGTACAGATCTGATAAATTTCCGTTAACGGATACAGAAATTTCCATCATATTGGCACGGGGAGAAAAAGCTGTTCAAATCCATGATGTAACGAAACGCGACCCGATAATGCCAACGACATGGTTTATTCATGTCACGGATCCCGTTCCCAAACCGTTGTCAAAATATACAATTCAGGGTGATACGCTTTTATTTGATGATTACAGGCTCGATCTGACGGGAAAGTATTTTTATACCATGTTTTTTGATGAAAAAACATCATCATTTCATGAGGTCATTTTTTGCGGCAAAAACACCGGTCATGAAGAAATTGAAGATTTTGTGAATAAAACACTCTTTATTACCGATGGATGGATTCTTTATAATCGGCGTGAATTAAGAGTTGAGCCGCTTCAGTCTGACTATAAAGAAAAAGCGGATTATCCTGAATTTCCGGAAGGTTCACTGTATGGGGAATGGATAGCAAAAATCAAAAATTCACCTATGCCGGATATCGTCGGAGAGGCATTTGAAACCTTTCTTAATATAAAACCGCTTCCGGTTGTCACCGGTAACATCTGCACGTTTTTCTGGTTTGAAGAAACAGAGGGCAAGCCTGTTTTTGTTCTGTCTGACAGGACCGGGTGGGCTGCAGGGAAGCATAATCAGATGACACAGATTCCCGGAACACACATCCATTTTTTGCAGACTGATCTTCATGCTGCCGCCAGGATTGAATACATTTTTCGGTGGAATGATCTTTTATTTCGTGATTATTTGAATCCTCTGTATACAGGCAACGGACATTTTTCTCATTCACTGTGTATCATGCCCGATTATGAAAGTGTTCCTGCCGTCGAAAAAGCCCCCTTATTCTACCAGACCGAGTACGATGAATTTCACACAGCTAATGAAAATAAAGTCGTTCTCATCCTGCCGCCGGGTTATTCATTTTCATCATCGCGGTATCGCACTTTATATCTTATTAACAGCTTATCCTATGAAACGGCCATCCGAACCATTATGGACAATCTCATGCTCTCAGGGCAGATTCCTCCCATGATAACCGTTTTAAGCAGCGGGGATGATGTGACCGGCTTGATCCGTGACGTTGATAAACGCTACAGGACACATCCGGATGCATCGTATCGGTATTTGGCAGGGTGGAGCGCGCAAACAGAATTCATTCCTTTTGACAGTAAAATTTCTAAAAATTACTACATCATATCACCTTTGGGTTTGGATAAATCTTTTAATACCATTAATGATGAAATGTCTGTTAAGCTGTCCCGGGGACTCTNNCCCAAGTTCACGAATTAATTGAAGCCCGAACAGGAAATATGAAAAAGGGAATGCTCATAAAAGATACATTTCCCGGCGGCCATCATGCGACAGATTGGTTTGGGGAATTTGTTAAATTGATCATTGATAATTAGTTGAGATGTTTAAACGTTGAGAGGTTGAGGCT
>DKER01000038.1:0-57059 GCA_002452555.1 Fidelibacterota bacterium UBA6817
GGGGTGCGGACTGCCGTGGCATAGGCACCGGGAACACGCATCATAACGCCTTCAATTACGGCCTGACCGCCGACCAGAATTGATGATTGCTGTATCAGAAACCGCAGCATCCGGTACATAAACCGGGGGGCCATGATGAACTTACTTTTTGGGGTTGAGGTTGTATTTCCTGTTGTATTTCTCAATACGTCCGGCCGTATCAAGAAGCTTCTGCTTTCCGGTATAGAAAGGATGGCAGGCTGAACAGATTTCAATCTTCATGTCCCCTACGGAAGTTTTGGTCTCAATGACATTCCCGCAGGAGCAGGTGATTGTGCTTTCAACATATTTGGGATGGATTTTATCTCTCATGTGATATCCTGTATTTTCTCTTTTCTTTCAGATAGGAAGATTACTAATCATTCGGAAAAAAAACAAATAATTTATTGGTTTCTAGACACCATGCCTCCACATTCTGACGACAATCCAATCGAACAATTCCTTTTATTCGAAAACCGCATGACATTTCTATAGGCTTGTATCTTTCCAATTTCTTATTTTTGCTTTTAACTCTTTCGTGCAAGGACTTATTTGAAAGACACATTCAAAAAAAATCGGGAGTAAAATAATGAGTATCCTGGTAGCCCGTCAGGCCCCGGACTTTGTTGCCCCGGCCGTTATGCCTGACAATAAAATCAACCCTTCTTTCCGGTTATCGGATTATCGGGGGAAATATGTCGTCCTTTTTTTCTGGCCTCTGGATTTTACATTTGTCTGTCCCACAGAGATTATCGCGCACGACAAACGTATTGACGCTTTTGAAAAGAGAAATATACAGGTGATCGGCGTATCCATCGATTCACAATATACACACCTGGCCTGGAAAAACACCCCAATAGAAAAAGGGGGCATAGGAGCTGTTCGTTTTCCGATTGTTGCCGATATTGACCATGCTATCACCCGTTCATACGGCGTTGAACACCCGGACGGCGTGGCATTGCGTGCCTCTTTTCTAATTGACAGAGACGGAACCGTTCAGGCTGAAATGATTAACAATCTTGATCTTGGAAGAAACATTGACGAGATCATCCGCCTGGCAGATGCTCTCATATACACTCAAAAGCACGGAAAAGTATGTCCGGCCGGCTGGGAAGAGGGCAAGGAAGCCATGGATGCAAATCCTGAAGGCGTTGAAGTATTTCTCAGCGGTTTCTCAGAAGAATTGTAAGGCCTTACGGCAAAAAATAAAACCGGTCAAAATAAAATTGATCCTGTTTAAATTTTATTACCAGGGGGGCTTTTACCTCCTTTGGATAATATTGCCAGGAACCGGTAAAAAGATGGAAGCGGCTTAAGGGGTGCCCCGGATTTTCAACCGTTTTAACTATAGATGATGTGTTTATGTGCGGTAAATTGCTTAATAAATACGGGATCTCATGATAAATTTCCCGGATAATGTCGTTCATGTTTTCTGTTACATCCGGAGTTTCTCTTTTATCCCACCAGGCAGAATACGGGTTTTTTAACAGCATTTGAAAATGTTTAAGAAAAATGGACGGAAATTCTGAGGGCCAGCCGGCAAAAACAGGATGTATGGCCGAAAGATCATCTTTGTAAACACGATCCATCAGCTTAACCCGGAACAGGGTGAGAAGCAGCGGATTAACATCTGTTGTCAGGTCCGGTGCTGTTCCGGAGTGCTGAAGTATTTTTACAATTTCCAGGTTGGTTTCGGCTTCTGTTTTACTTTGTATGAACGCAATATTTTCGGACACACCGCCTCCATGGAGGTATAATCCGTAAGAAAAGGCGCCGATGTTATGGTTAACAACAGAATCCTTCATCATTAAAGACCGAAAAACATTGCCATCCAAATCAAAAAGATCGGCCGGAACACCAAAATCAAAGAGGCGGTTGTTGCCGTACATATCACTCGTTGACAGAAAAATATCATCCCCTTTTTCGCCTTTCGGAGGATTCAGGGGAACATAGCGCATGCTTACCGGGAAAACGCCCTCTCCGTTCACGGCAAAGAACAGGGGAAGACCTACATGCATCACATACGATCTTACCGTACCCGAACACGTCACCCTGAGCCGTATCCAGTCTTCGTTTTGCTGACCAGAATAGCCATAGGTCAGCCTTGTCCCGGAAATATGTTCGTCAAGAACCGGGTATAAGCCGACAATTTTCCGAAATTCCTGTTCCTGCTCATAGAGTTCAACAATTTTCCGGATATGACCAACATCAATTTTGTCATGGATTTTCATTCCGAGTGCCGTTTCAAACTGTTCTTTTACGTGCTTTCCGTAATAAATATCAAGATGGCGTATAAGGAAATACAATGGCCAATTTTCAGTCTGTGACCATCGTAAAAGATGCCAGACTGCCATAACATGAACAGCTTCCCATGAGTCCGGTTCACAGCGGGACCACAGGCATCCTGACGGAAGATCAATCAATGCATATCTCAGATTAATTCCTTCAATGAAATCAAGGAGATTCTTTTGCGATACGGCATCAAGAGATTTCAGGGTTTGGGCGGCACGTTCATGAAACGTCCAACTCTTCATATAGGCATCAAATGCTTGATAATCCTTACCAAAGTCAGCGGCAAGGTCGCCTTGTGTGCTAAGTCTTAAAAATTCCATTCTGTCCCCGGAAACAAGTGCCTGGGAAAATCCGAGAGCCGTAAACAAATCTCTTTCGTCATCTATCTCAACAGATATGGGCTCAACGAGTGAATTTATAGTAATTTTTACAGTACCTTGCCTTTGAAATGTCACGCTTTTATTGGAAACCGGCTCACCCCGGCTTAACCAGGCCCGGAAAATGAACAATCCGCTCATGGTCAGGGTTATTGAAATCAATATGACGGCAAGAGTTCTTTTCATGGTTAATTATCTGCGATTTTGGCACTTAGTTTATTTCGGGAAACAGAAAAGTTTGCCTCAAGGATTTTTTGACTCTTTTGATCAACCGTAATACTCCTGAATGCCGCAGGGTCGCCTAACCGGGATGTAAAAAGATCCGTTTCTTTCAAAACCGGCCGTCCGCCGGTTTTGCGGGTCTTGATTTCCCATTGGATCATCCCGTCATCCCGTAACATGGGCACGGCTGTCGCATCATAAAACTCCCCTTCAATTTCCAGGGAATAGTGTTTGGTAACCGGCACGTTTTCTTTTGTCAGGGCAAGAATGAGCGACAGCATATTATGAACCGCTCCGTCGGCAGGACGCCATTCTCCGTTTGAATAGGAAATTTTTTTTTCTTCATAGCGGGTTGTAAGGTTCTGTCGTATATTTTTTTGAATAATATTTTTTTCAAACGATAAAATACCCGTCAAATCGCTATCCATGATAAGCCGATATTCGTTTTGCACTAAAAATATTCTGGAAAAAAAGGGCGTGGTTTCTGCCTTAAACTGAAAAGAAACATGGTTGTCAGGGTTTAATTCTGTTTTTTCCAAGCGAACATATACTACCGGAAGTCCCAGGAACGTTACTTCATAGACCTGTGCAGGCGCTTGTCTGCCAAAGAACAGAAGGCAAATGAATGCGATTTTAATGATTGATCTTGTCATACAAGTGTAAATATACATTAAGCGAGAGGAATATCGAGGCTTAGATTTGATCTTTTTCACTCTCAATTACCGGGGGAACAAAAAAAGGACGACACGAATAATATCCGGCCAGGATAAGCAGGCCTGCAAATAATATCCAAATATTTCGCACGTATCCGTTCGCAACATACCAGGTCGCGTCTCCGCTAAAATTAAGCATCAACAATGAAACCAAATTATACATGGAATGAAGAAAAATTCCGGGAATCACAGAATCAAAAAGGTAAGACATTCCCCCCAACAGGATTCCTAAAACAGCGATTTGAATAAAATACCACGGCAGGGCGTGGATCATTGCAAAAAAGAATGCTGAAAAGAAAATCGCCGCAAGAACGTTTTTAATATTTTCTTCCAGGGATTGTAAAAGCACGCCTCTGAAGAGACACTCTTCAGAAAATGATGCAGCGAAACACGCCGCAATGATCATAAGAACCGCTTCCGGAAATGTTGTCCATTTATAGTTTCCCATCAAAAGCAAATATTCTTCCGGAACGGCAATCCAGTTGCCCAGAATCCTGTCGGCGGCATCTGATACAATAATAATGCCGCCTGTAAAAAGAATGATGCCCGGCCAGGCTTTATTGTGGATTTTATTCAATCGTAATAGTTTTAAAACCGAGCGCCCGGGCCTTTTCCTTCGCACATAGATAAGTGTAGGAATTATAAAAACAAGTTCAAGAATCAGCAAACTCAAGGCCAGTATTGAATATGATTGGGAAAAAAACGGTGCTTTGAAAATGAGAGAAAGTAGCAATGATACGCCCCAGCCGGCCATTAGCAGCAGTATGGCAACCGACAGCGGTAAAAATCGCGTGTTATTGACGGGGTTTTTATTCATTATTGATTATTGTATCAGAAGGGCTTTAGCTCTCCATCCACGATCATTCCGCCCTTCCCGGAAAAAGAAACGGATTCAAAATAGGGATTATATACTGAAATATTATTTATGCTCTCTGCAAGTATAAGCGATGCGGGATGCTGATCTTTACTCCAGTCTTCAGGCGGATAAGGCATTGATTTGCTGCTGTCTGTCAGAACATACAGGGGAATATCTGTTTCTCGGCAAAGCCTCATGACAAGACCTGTGCCGATTTTATTAACAAAACCGTTGTCCCAGTACCAGTCTGTCCCAACCAGGGCAAGGCTGCAGCTTTCCAATGCTTTTTCCATGGCGGCGTCAGTAAACAGGGATACGTCCACGTCATAACGGGCCAGGAATTTGGCAAGGTTAACCGCTTCATTAACCGGTCGGCACTCCGTCGTATGAACAGTAAAGATTTTCTTGTCCTGAACCGCTTTGACAATAGATTTTCTAACAATTGAGCTGTGACTAAAAGAAAAAATACGGCTTCCGTCCTGAATTAGCGATGATGCCGTGTCAACGGTTTTATCAATATTTTCATTTAATTTTGTTCGGAATTCATCAATAATGGCCGGAATAGTATCATTGCTTTTTAAAAAGCGGTTCATGATAAAGCTGTTTAAATTGGGAAATATTGCCATCAGGGGGTGGGCTCCGACAACCTGTTCATACAGGGATTCCAGCTTTTTTGCCTGTTCTTCCCGTGAAAATGAGCTGTTGTCAGTAAAATAACGGGTTAAAATGTTTAAAAATTTAAACAACAATGTTGTCGCACCCGCTTCCTGTTCCAACAGGAGAGTTTCGAATTCAGGATAATATTTCATCGGGGCCCTCCTCGTCCCGGGGTAGGTGTACTATCCCCGATATTTTTTCACTGATGAGTTTCCATTGGAAATCAAAAAGTTTTCGCATCATCGTTATAGAAGTATCCAAATTGTACAAATTATTTCGCGCTTTTTCGAATTCTTTATTTCTGCGGTGCATATCCGAAATTAAATAATAGGTCATAGAAATATCTTTATTGCTCATGCCTTTTTCAAGCAGGGCTCTTTCAAACGATGTGATGGCCAGATTTCTGTATTCAGCTGCCGTTTGAGTATTTCCTTCATCATCAAAAAGCCAGCTTATACGCATATAGCAATCACCCATAAGATAGGATCGTGCCTGATCAGCCGCCAGAATCCCAAGATACGCCTGAAAAAGCTCCAGCGTCGTAGGATTGTTGTCTGAAAACTGTTCGAGATATGCTTCACTTTCCACATAAACCGTCACTTCTTGAAGATAAGCGGGCGGTGAGGAAAAATCATGACTGACATAATAACACGTCGGACATTGTAGCAGCCATTCGTCAAGTAAATCATCCTGAAATGTGCGAATTCTGAAATCGGTATCAATGCTTTCAATGTCAAACAATAAATGTGCCGGATTGTTAATTACTGTTGTTCCGCAAATTGGGCAATTTACGGCACGCTCGCCGTTTTCCAGATCCTCGGGGACATAATTTTCATCAATCATTCAGCGAAATCTCCAGCCATCTCTTTTCTGCAAACCCTTCAGACATCATCCTGTGCAGAATCTGCAACGATTTTTTATGATTTTCCCAGGCAACTTTTTCAACGGCTTCTTCAACGGGAAGCCACTCATAACTGCAATGTTCTTTTCCTAATATTATTTTATCCGCCTTAACCTCGGCGGCAAAGACTGGAACAATATTCATTCTGTTTTCCCTTGCTTCATAAAACGAACTGGTTCCGTCAAGCACCCAAAAACGGGACGGTTTAAGCCCTGTTTCTTCTTTCATTTCACGCAGTGCGGCCTGCCATGCAGTTTCACCTTCCCGGATTTTTCCGTGAACACAGTGGTAAATACCTGCATATAAACGCTCCGGAGCCCTTTTCATTATCAAAAAACGAAGTCCTTCCGGGCTTTTTCTGAATATCCAGCAATCAATAACGCGAACAATTAACTCTGTCATAATTAAAAAGGCAGGTCATCCTCGCCGGGCAAATTCTCGGAAGACATGTTTTTGGGCTGATTGTTTTCTTCATAGTTTATCGAGACGTCCGTATCAGAACCGCTTTCATTAATATCGGAGCCTGAATCTTTTCTGTCAAGCAGTATCAATGTATCAACGTTGACCTCTGTCGAATATCTGTCGTTACCGTCTTTGTCCTGCCATTTACGGGTTTTGAGCCGGCCTTCAATATAGACTTTCCGGCCCTTTGTCACATATTGATTGATATACTCTGCCGTTTTCCCGAAGGCAACGCAACGATGCCACTCTGTCAATTCTTTAATTTCCCCGGTCGATGAATCCCGATATGATTCCGTTGTGGCAAGATTAATGTTTGAAATTTGACGGCCGTCCGGCATAGCCCTGCGCTCCGGATCTTTTCCCAAATTGCCGATCAGAATAACTTTGTTCATTGAATTTTTATGCATAATAAAACCTCCATTTTTAAAGATACAAATCTTTCATCTCTGCTGCAATCAGCCTTTCAGCCTCTTTTTTATCCTTATAGAAAAGACCGTATACTGTTTTCTTTTGGTGTGCCGCTAAAATGGCATTCCACACCATCAGATCACAACGGACATAAACCCTTTCGGTTTCCGGTTTTTCAATAGTGCCCGCCGTGACGATGACAGAAGGAATCTTATTACCGGCGGCTTTCTTAAAAACAAAACTCATGTCGGGAAAACGCAAGCCCAGATCATCCCTGTTTTTTCCCATGAGGGGATTTATGCCGCTAACATTTATGTAATCCTGAACAAGCGCAAGAGTGTCTGACATCTCCGGAATATTTGCCGTCAGCCAGATTATATCATAATCTTTAAAAAGGTCCGGATTGTCTGCCCTTTCCAGGACTTGACAACGCGACTCCGGAAAAGTTATGTTCAAGGTCTGACCCGTAAGATCAGCTATTAATATTTTATTTCGTTCAGTCATAAACCCTCCGGCCTGGGGCCAAACAACCCCTGTCCAATTCTGATAATTGTCGCTCCCTCTTCCAGGGCAATCTTATAATCGTTTGTCATTCCCATGGATAATTCATCAAAAGAAAATGTTTCCGTTTCCCGCTTTTTCAGCTTGTCTCTCAACTCTCTCAAAAGGATAAAAGACTGACGAATCCGGCCTGTATCTCCTGTCAGCGGTCCCATGGTCATCAGGCCTTTGATGTTAAGACCGGGCGTTTTTTCGCTTAACAGGTCTACAAACGGTTCAATGGTATCGGGATTCAACCCATGCTTGCTTGTTTCTCTGCTGGTATTTACCTGTATCAGAATGTTGATCGATGACAAATTTTCTGCAATAAGGCCGGCAATTTTTAATCGATCCAGGCTGTGGAACCATTCGAAATGGGTTAATAGATCCTGAACCTTGTTTGACTGGAGCGTTCCGATAAAATGCCTTTCTATGCCGGGAAAGGATTCCTGTGAAAACTTATGCAGGGCTTCTTGCATTCTGTTTTCTCCAAACGCTGTTATTCCGGCTTTTGCCGCCTGAGCCATAATTTCAATTGGAAATCGCTTGGTTACGGCAACAATACGCACTTTACCCGGATAGGGAGAAAGATGTTGAATATCCCCGCGGATTTTTACAAGTTTTTCCCCAACATGAATCATTCTTCTACAATTTCACCTTCTTCATCTTCCTTCAGATAAGCAACTGAACTTATTTTATCATCCGGCTTTAGATTAATAAGGCGAACACCCTGTGTATTTCTTGAATAAACGCTAATATCGCGAATGCTCATACGGATCAAAAGACCCTGAACGGTTATAAGCATAAGATCATCCGTATCCACAACTTCTTTCAGGGCGACCATTTTCCCGATTTTCGGGATTGTTTTCAGTGTAATAACCCCTTTTCCGCCCCTGTTTGTAACGCGGTAATCAACAATTTCAGACCGTTTGCCAAAACCGCGTTCACTAACGGCAAGCACGCTTACTCCTTCCCGTTTCACCACAACCATATCAACAACGCGATCCTGTTTTCCGGCAAGCGTTACGCCTCTCACGCCCGAAGCATTTCTGCCCATATCCCGAATATGTTTTTCGTTAAAGCGAATTGCCTTTCCTTCCAATGTTCCGAGAATAATATCCTGTTCGCCGTTTGTTAAATTTACACCCACCAGGTTGTCGTCTTCGCGGAGCTTTACGGCCAGTATACCGGTTCGCCTCGGGTGGCTGAATGCAGACAGGGATGTTTTTTTAATAACGCCTTTTTCTGTGGCCATAATAACAAATTTGTCATCGGAAAATTCTCTGACATTCAGAAATGCTTTAACATTCTCGCCTTTATCGCACTCAAGCAAATTCACAATAGCCCTGCCCCGGGATGCCCGTCCCGCCTGTGGAATCTGATGAACCTTAAGCCAGTAAACCTTCCCGAGATTTGTAAAAAAGAGCATATATTCATGTGTTGAAGCGATAAAAAGATTCTCAACAAAGTCTTCATCCCGCGTGCCTGCGCCCCGCTTTCCTACGCCGCCGCGGTTCTGGGAGCGGTATGCAGAAACGGGAGACCGTTTAATAAAACCATTGTGTGTTATGGTAATAACCATTTCTTCATCGGCAATCATATCTTCAATCGAGAAGTCGTCGCTGTCGGCTATCATCTCAGTACGCCGGGCATCTCCATAGCGTTCTTTTATGTCCTTGAATTCATCTTTTATGATTTCCATTCGTTTGCTGCGGTTTTCCAGTATAAACTTCAGCATTTCTATCAATTTCAACTTTTCAAGATATTCCTGAACAATTTTATCTCTTTCAAGTCCGGTCAACTTCTGCAATCTCATGTCCAGGATCGCCTGAGCCTGCTTTTCGCTAAACTTAAACCGTTCAATAAGACTGTCTCGTGCATCTGATACGCTGGAGGAGGCCCTGATAATGCGAATGACTTCGTCTATATTGTCTAAAGCAATTTTTAATCCTTCCAGAATATGGGCGGCTTCTTCAGCTTTTGTCAGATCATATCGGGTTCTGCGAACGACCACGTCATGACGAAAATCAATAAAATGCGTCAACATCTGTTTAATATTCAGAACCTTTGGAATTCCGTTTACCAGGGCAAGCAGAATAATTCCGAATGTTGTCTGAAGCTGAGTGTGCTTATAAAGATTGTTTAAAATGACCTCCGGAATGGCATCCCGTTTCATTTCAATGACAATACGGATCCCGTCTTTGTCTGATTCGTCACGCAGATCGCTGATGCCTTCAATTACCTTATCACGGACCAGTTCGGCAATTTTCTCAAGAATGCTGCTTTTATTCACCTGGTAAGGAATTTCAGAAATGATGATTTGCTCTTTCCCGCCGCGGATTTGTTCAACGGATGCCCGGGCTCTTACCTGAATCTTTCCCCGTCCGGTTGTATAGGCGGAATGGAGTCCCAGGGCGCCAAAAACAAGGCCGCCAGTGGGAAAATCCGGACCTTTAACATGTTTCATAATATCATGAACATCCAGTTCCGGGTTGTCAACCAATTCAATCAAGGCGTCACAAATCTCATTAAGGTTGTGAGGCGGAATATTGGTTGCCATTCCTACGGCAATTCCGGACGCGCCGTTTATCAGAAGAGACGGGATCTGGGTCGGTAAAACAATCGGTTCCTGCAGGGTTTCGTCAAAATTCGGCCTGAAATCCACTGTTTCTTTTTCAATATCCACAAGCATTTCGCCGGCAAGGCGGGTCATTCTGGCTTCGGTATATCGCATGGCGGCGGCATTATCCCCGTCAACGGAACCGAAATTTCCCTGACCGTTTACAAGGGTGTATCGCATGGCAAAATCCTGAGCCAGGCGCACCATGGCATCATATACGGAGGAGTCGCCGTGCGGGTGATATTTTCCCATAACCTCACCCACAATACGGGCAGATTTTTTAAAGGATTTGTTGTATTGAACGCCCAGTTCATTCATTCCGAACAGAATTCGGCGGTGAACCGGTTTCAGTCCGTCCCGAACATCGGGCAGCGCCCGGGAAACAATAACGGACATGGAGTAGTCGATATAGGATTCTTTTAGTTCCTCTTCAATATTTACCGGAATAATTTTTTGATTTGTCAAAGCGTCACCTGTCCTTTTTCACTGTCTGTCAAATATCAAGATTCTTAACATATTTCGCGTTTGTTTCAATGAATTTTCTCCGGGATTCCACGCTCTCTCCCATCAGAATGGAAAACATTCTGTCGGCAGCGGCGGCATCTTCTATTGATACCTGCTTCAGAGTACGTGTTTCAGGGTCCATCGTTGTTGACCACAATTGATCCGGGTTCATTTCTCCCAGTCCTTTATACCGGGAAATGGCAAGGCGTTGCCGGGTTTTGGAATCAAAACGTTTCAAAAGCTTTGCCAATTCATCGTCATCGTAGGCATACTGCAGTGCTTTTCCGTTTTTAATCCGATATAAGGGCGGTTGGGCAATATAAACATACCCGTCTTTAATCAGATTAAACATCTGGCGATAGAAAAAGGTAAGCAGCAGGGTTCTGATATGAGCGCCGTCAACGTCAGCATCTGTCATAATTATGATTTTATGATATCGGATTTTATCAACCTCAAATTCATCCTGACCAATTCCCCCGCCGATGGCAGTAATAAGCGTGCGGATTTCATTGTTGGATAAAATTTTATCAAGGCGCGCTTTTTCTACATTCAATATTTTCCCTCTCAGGGGAAGGATAGCCTGAAATCGTCTGTCCCGTCCCTGTTTGGCACTTCCTCCGGCAGAGTCCCCTTCAACAAGATAGAGCTCGCATAGCGATGGATCTTTTATAGAACAATCCGAGAGCTTCCCGGGCAAATTGCTTCCGTCAAGAGCATTTTTCCTCCGGGTCAGTTCTCGGGCGGCACGAGCCGCATCACGGGCCTTTGCGGCAAGAACAGATTTCTCAATGATTTTTCGTGCAACAGACGGATTTTGTTCAAAATATTCACCCAGACCATCATTGATTATACTGTCAACAATTCCCTTTACTTCACTGTTGCCCAGTTTTGTTTTTGTCTGTCCTTCAAACTGGGGTTCTGCGACGCGAACAGAAACAACGGCCGTAATTCCTTCGCGCGTGTCTTCTCCGCTCAGTGAAAAATTTCCTTTTTTCACATTTTTAAACATGTTGTTTTTAACGGCATATGTGTTCAGGCCCCGGGTCATTGCGGTCCGGGCACCGGTCATATGGGTTCCGCCTTCAATTGTATGAATGCAGTTCACGTAAGAGAAAAAATTCTCGTTGTAACTGTCGTTGTACTGAAAAGCAAATTCTACAAGAACGTCCTCTTTTTCACCTGTTATATAAACGGGCTTGGGATGCAGGGGGGTTCGGGCTTCATTCAAGTAGGAAACAAACTCTGAAATGCCTCCTTTATAATGAAACGTGCCTTCTTCGCCGGTTCGTTCATCTGTCAGCGTAATGGAAACGTCGCGGTTTAGAAATGCTAGCTCCCTCATGCGTTCTTCCAGAACCTCTTTATCGAACTGAACTTTTGTAAAAATCGTTGAATCGGGCGTAAATGTTACGGTTGTTCCGTTTTTCTTTGATTTCCCCACGACTTCCAGGTTTTTGGTCGGAATGCCTCTTTCATAGGTTTGTTCATAAATATTGCCGCTTCTGTAGATCTGAACACAACATTTTTCAGACAAAGCATTAACAACAGATACGCCCACGCCGTGGAGCCCCCCGGACACCTTGTAACTGCCTTTATCAAATTTTCCGCCGGCATGAAGGACCGTCATAATAACTTCGACACCCGGTTTTTTTTCCGTTGGATGAAGATCTACGGGCATTCCCCTGCCGTTGTCGGTAATACTGACGCTTTCATCCTGATGAATCTTTACAAAAATTTTATCACAATAACCGGCAAGCGATTCATCAATTGAATTGTCAACAACTTCGTAAACCAGGTGATGCAAACCCCTTTTTCCCACATCCCCGATATACATGGCGGGTCTTTTTCGAACCGCTTCCAGTCCTTTTAATACAGTAATTTTATCCGATTTGTAGTCATTAGATGCACTGGTCATCATTGTTTCTGATTCCTTTCTCTTGTTCAGGATCGTTGTATATGAATTATTGTTTGAACTTTATCTGTTTAATGATCTCTTCGCCCATTATTTCTTTATATTTTTCCAGAAGCCGGCCTGACAACATTTTCAGCTCATTTCGCCAAACATGATCCTTTACTTTTACATAAAGTACGCCGGAAACCACTTTTTCTGCTTCAGAAACCGCTGCAATTTTTTCACCGACTAGTTCGTTCCATTTTTGAAGAGCCTGATACTCTTTAAGAATCGTCGGACTGGTCAATTTTCTTATGACGCTGTAGAGTGGATCCTGAATATTTTTCATCTTCGCAATTTATAAAAAAGTACTTTATTTATGAAGAAGTAAATGCTGAAAATTCCCTTGTTGTAAGAGCTATATATCAATGATATTAAACGATCCGGGAGAAAGTGATATCCCTTGTCGTCTTATATCACTTAAATCGGTTGACGTAATTATTATTTGCTGAAGACTGCCGATATAATCCAGCAGATTTTTTGCATGGCTGATATCCAGCTCAGATAAAAGATCATCAAAAAGAAATATGGGTTCTTTCCCGGTAACGGTTTTAAAATACTCGCCTTCTGCAAGTTTCAGGCAGACAATCCAGAATTTTTTTTCTCCCTGTGATGCACCGGTTTTCAGCGATTCGTTTTTTCTGGTGAAGTCAATACGATCATAACCGGCCCCTTTTACAGACCGTTTTAAAATAATATCGCTGTGAATGGATTTACGGCTCTCTGCCAGATAATTCTCAACATACTCTTCTTTGCTTTTCCCGGAAACTGAAGGTTTGTATTCAATATTAACCGGAATATCCCTTGTATCAATATATTTGAAAAAATTCTTTAATTTCTCATTCAAAATAAAAAATTGGTCTTTTCTAAACGTATAAATCTTCCACGAAAGGGGGGCTAGTTGCTCTTCATATGTTTCAAGCTGCACATCATAGGTATAGCTGTTTTTATCGTTTTTAAATTTTAAATAGGCGTTTTTTTGTTTAAGAAGTCTTGTATAGCGAATCAGTGCTTTTAAATAATCGTGTGAGGTTTGCGAAAAAAGTCTGTCAAAGTACTGTCGTTTTAATTGGGGAGCGCCCATGGCCAACTCGGCATCTTCAGGCGATAAAATGATAACGGGCAGCTGTCCGATCCAATCGCTGTATTTTTCCACGGGAACATTATTTAAAAGAAGTTTTTTTCCCCGGTTTTTTACAACGGAAAATGTAACGTCGCCATAATCGTTCCACGTCGTTTTTACCGTAAAATTCTCTTTTTTCCATTGAATGGCTTCGACATCTCTGGGCGTTCTGAAAGACCGCGTGAGACATGTAAAAAAGAGAGCTTCCAAAACAGATGTTTTTCCGGACCCGTTTGGTCCGAACAAGATATTCAGGCCCGGTTTGAAAACAAAGCCGGTTTCTGTAAAACAGCGAAAATGTCTGATTGAAACGTTTTCCAAAAGCATTTGTTAATGTACAAAAAAAGGGCGGTTTTACCGCCCCATTATCTTTTTTACAGTCTTATCGGCATAAGCAAAATTAAAAGGTTTTCGTGTTCTTCCTGTTTTTCAGGATATAATAGTCCTGCAGAGAGGGGGGTATTCAAAAAGATGCAAACCTTTTCACCGTCAACATGCCTGACAACTTCCTTAAGATATTCGGAATTATAACCAATTGTGAGCGGTTCCCCTTCATACTGAAGAGCCATTTCTTCTCTCGCGGTTGAAGCCGTTTCTACATCTTCTGTAGAAATCACAACCTTGTTATTATTGAAAGATAGGGCAATCTGATGCGTATTTTTATTGGAAAAGATACCAATTCTTTTAATGGCAGATAAAAACAAATCAATATCCGCAGTGACTTTATTGGGGTTTTTTACAGGAATCACGGTTTCATAATCGGGAAAACGTTCTTCAATGATACGGGTATAAATAACGCTTTCCTCTGTTTCAATCATAACATGATTTTTCCCGATTTTAAAGCGTATATAGCTGGCTCCCTTAAGATTGGAAACGCTAACATTTAAAAACTTGACCGGAATAATGACATCCCTCTCCAGTCCGTTTGTTTCAAAATCATCATATGTCAGCTGTACCAATTTATGGCCGTCGGTTGCAACAGCTTTAAAAAGATTTTCCTTAAATTGAAAGAGAACACCGTTAAGAGCGGCTTTCATTTCATCATGACTTACAGAAAAAATTGTTTTATCCACGATTCTCTGAAGTTTGTCCGGAGAAATCAGAATTGTTGTGCTGTCGTCTATCATGGGAATTCCGGGAAATTCTGCAGACGGTCTTCCGGAAATGTGGTATTCTCCGCCCTGGGGCGTTTTTATCTCAATGTTTTCTTCCTGAACGGTAAAAGATAGTTCTGTATCCGGAAGTTCGGACGTAATGTCCAAAATCATTCTTCCGGGTATGGCAATGGAGCCTTCTTCTGCTACATCTGCTTTGCAAAAAGTTTCCATTGTGATTTCCAGATCTGTTGAACGAAGCCTTAACTCGTCCTTTTCTGCAGTTAAAAGAATACAGCTCAGGATCGGCAGGGTAGATCTTACGGGAGCCACCCTTGAAACCTTTTGAAGAGATTGATAAAGGTCATTTTTTGATACAGTAAATTTCATCATTGCAGAATTTCCTTTATTATGTCTTATTTATTTTTTAAAAAATATCTATTAATAATATACAGGTGGAAATTGTTAATATCACAGGTAAAGTTAAAAAAAATAACGATTTATTTGACGTGATTTTTGTGGATAACTTTTTCATATTCAGGAATAACAACAGGACAAGGGCGTCTTTTTGCCGCTTTGAGTGTAAATTCTTATTAACATCAACATTTCATGAACAGTCCTTGTGGATAACTATCTTTTAATTTCAACATAAAACTTTTCGTATAATTTATCGAGCCATCGATTCCATTCTTCCTGCTTTTTATAGGAAGAGGCCATGTTTTCTATGATGTTGTAATGTGTTTTCAATGAGAGAACTTCCGGAGGTTTACGTGTATTAAGTTTTAAAATATGGAAGCCGTACATGGTTTGAAAAGGCGCTGAGATTTCACCCTCCTTAAGTGTCTCCGCAACCGATTTAAACTCCTCAATTTGCAAGGTGTTTAAAGGAAATTCGCCCAGATTCCCTTTGTTGACAGGCACGTCCGGATCATCACTGTGCCGTAGGGCAAATTCTGAAAAATTCCCCGAAACCAAGATAGAATCCCGGATTGTGGATAATTTGTTAATAGCGATTGTATTGTCTGATTCGTCTTTGGAAATATCAAGAAGAATATGGGCAACATTTACCAATTCGCCGCGCCTTTCAATGCGTTTAATAATATGAACACCGAACTGTGTTTCAACGATTTCTGAAATATCACCGTCTTTTTCCAGCGAGAAAGCAACTCTTTCAAATTCCGGAACGAAGGTGCCTTTCGGAGAAAACCCAAGCTCTCCTCCGTTTACGGCAGAAGATCGGTCTGCCGAATATGCTCGAGCGGCCTCACTGAAAGAAAGTTCTCCCGTTGTAATCTTGTTTTTTATATCAAGCAACTCTGATTTTTTCTGTTCTTTCTTTTCGCCCGAAGGTTCGGGTATGATAAGAATATGACTAATATTGACTCTTTCGGGAATATCAGGAATGGAATCTTTGTTTTCTTCGTAAAAAGAAAGGACTTCGGGACGGCTGACTTTTATGTTTCCAAATTTTTCTGCCTGTATTTGCTGAACAATCAGAGAACTTTTAACGCGAGTATATAAATATTCCCTGATTTTTCGCATGGAAAGCCCGAAGGCCTGTTCAATCTGTTCGTCAGATCCAAAAATATCAACATATTGTTTTAATTGTTCGTTTAAAGCCGATTGGATATCCCGCTCCCGAATGATTATGGAATCCTCCTCAGCCTGAAGAAGAATAATTTCCATATTAATCAACTCTCTGAGCGCCTGGTTCTGCAAATTAATAAATTGTTCCTGGTTTATTGATGACGGATTAACACCCGAGGAGCGGATCATTTCCATCGTTAACTGCTGAACGTCGGAGAACAGGATGATTTCCTGTCCAACAATAGCGGCAATGCCGTCAACAAGTTGTTGAGATTGCAGGGGTGTTGTAAAAATGAGCAGACAAAAAATGAGAGAGAGTTTAAAAATACGTTTCAACATGTGCTTTTTTCCTGAGTTTATTAAGAAGGCTGTAGTAGGCCTCGTCTGATTTTTGAAGACCGATTTGCTGTCTTATATCTTCTCTCACTTCGGATATGGGAAGATAAGAGTTGGGAGAATACGTCTCCAGTATTTCAAATACGTGGTAGGCGTCCGATAAAAGAAACGGTTCAGAAATTCTTGGCGGAGGAACAGAAAACAGGCGGTCCCGAACAGCAGGGATTACAAAATTTTCTTCAATAAATCGCGTTTCCACCAGGTTTTTTTCTTTAAATTCCTGAATTTTTTCTCGATCATTTCTTACGAGAGAGCGGTAAGCGTTCCTTGCAGTTGATTCTTCAGTAAATGCATAATGATTAACTTTATAGGTAAGCTCAGAGACTTTAAACTGTTCTCTGTTTTCAAAATAATAATCGTTTATTTCTTCATCTTCGGCCGTAAGCTGATCACCGACAACCAGAGAAAGATATTGGCTTGCAATAAGTTGTTTCTGATATTGCAGAACCTGATTCTTAATTTCCGGGTTTTTGTCTATCCTGTTTTTTACCCCCTCCTGATAAAGAAGCTCCAAATAGATCCATTGCTCCACAATTTCTTTTTTTTCATCAAGCATTGTTTGTTCTGAGGCAATTTTCATGGGAAGAAGGTTTAATCGCTCTTCTGTCAGATATTCATTATTAACCCTTGCAAGAACATTCCCGGGCTTTCTTTCTGAACACCCGGACAGCACGAAGAGAAATATAATAATTATAAGTTTTTTATATTTCATACAGAGGATTTACCTGAACCTTATATGTTTCGTAGAGCTTTTTAAACGAATCCTGCCT
The DNA here is from genome assembly GCA_002452555.1 of Fidelibacterota bacterium UBA6817. Classification (GTDB taxonomy): domain Bacteria; phylum Fidelibacterota; class Fidelibacteria; order Fidelibacterales; family Fidelibacteraceae; genus Fidelibacter. Next base: position 17,492 of record DKER01000038.1, read on the forward strand.
TGCAGACTTCATTCTCTCTTCAAGAATATGGTTTCTTACCTGGTTTTTAACAAGGTCAAAAGCAATGGGCGTTTCGGGAATTATTTCTATAAGATTGACAATGGAAAACTGGTTTTTTTCGACCTTAACGGGCCTGCCGGTTTCTCCCGGCGCCAGCGTAAAAGCATGTTTACCCATTGCGCCAAACTGCCCCTTTTGAAAAGGCGTTAAAAGGCCTTTATTTCGCTTTCCAATGGGCCGTTCCGTGTATTTTTCTGCCATGTCTGCAAACGAACTGCCTTTTTGCAGTTTTTCGAATATTTCTTCGGCAAGGAGACTGTCTGATACAAGTATTTCCTGAACCCGCACTTTTTCAGGCGTCATGTATTTTTCTTTATTTCTCACATAGTAGCGGGCTATTTCATCGTCTGTCGGTTCAAGCCCTTCATAAACAACAACACTGGTGTAGTAGGCATGAGATGTTCTCATGACATATCGTCTTTTCTCCTGCTGAAAACTGTCTGATTTTTTATAATCGAGTTTTGCACCTTCACGAACCAGGAGGTCAAGCATGTGGTTATCCTTTATAAATGCATTAAGATCGGCGGGAGAATTGAACTTGGGCACATCTTTTCTATCCATAAAAAATGCCATATAATCAATTACCCATTGTTTGTCAACCGTTGTTCCCGGATATTCCGCCAGTTTAAACGTGTCCGGCATAGCCAGCAAGGCTTGAAACACATCCGGCTTATTGCTGTTTGAATAAATGGAATCAAAAACAGTATAAAAGTCTTCAACGGCTGAAAGACGGATTGTTATAGGATTTGCCGTGGCCAAAGAATCAATATAGTATTTTTGACGCTCAATAAAGCGATCGTTCCAGGTTTTTCTGGCCAATATTTTCAGGCGATTTAATTCTTCCTCTTTCGATTTAACCATAACAGATCTTTCCTGTCGGGGATAAATGAGGTGATATCCATATTCGGTTTTAACCGGTCCGCTGACAAAAGAGGTTGGCGTAGCATAGAGGGCGCTGTCAAAAACGGCGATCATTTTTCCGGCAGATACCCATCCCAGATCTCCGCCCTGATCGCGGGTAGCAGGATCTTCAGAGTATTGCTTAGCCAATGATTCAAAGTTGTTTTCATTAATTTGAGCCCTTATCCTTCGGGTCAGGCGCAAAGCCTCATCCTCTGTTCTGTCACTGCTGCTGTTATGAGCACCTTTGAAAGAGATAAGTATATGGGATGTAAGTTTTTCGGATTTCAGTCTGTTGTAAAGATTGTCATACACGTCAGGAGAAATAAGGTAATTAAAGACAGCTTTATCAAACAACGCTTGGGCATCCTGCCGGGCTTCCCATGTTTTTATCTTATATTTCAACATAAAATCATCTAGACGATTGTTGTCTTCCAAATACAATTCCGACAATTTTATTTTGATGTAAGTATCAATACGCTCTTTTAAAACATCGGCAGACAATCCCTGAACATATGAGGAAGAATAATAATCAGACAGATGGTCAAGCGTGTATCTTTTTCCGTCAATGTAAGCAATGGTGTTATCATCAAATTTTTTTGCACAGGAAGCAGCAAGTGTTAGAAACGTCAATAGAATCACACATAATCGAAGCTTCATAAGTTCACCTCATTTAAAAGTCTAATTTATTTTCACTCTTTATCGTTTCCAACAGCAATTTAAGTCTTTCCGTTTCATCACCATTATCAATGTGAATAACGATAGAAAAGTTCCCTTTTGTCTTAATAGAATATTCAACTTGTTTGTTGTTTAATGAACGGATAATGCACAAAGCATGCTTTTTTAAATCTTGTTCGTTAAGGGAAAGGTCAAAAACCAGAATAACAGTCTTGTTTTTTTCTTCAATGCGGGAAATTCTCATAAGCTCAGCAACCAGAAAGAGACGGCGAAGAAGAAGAAGGTTTTCTGTTTCCTTTGGAATTGCACCAAAGCGGTCAACAATCTCGTGATGAATATAGGAAAGAGTTTCATTATCATTTGCGGCAGCGACAGCTTGGTATAATTCTAGGCGCGAAGCACCGGAAGAAACCAGATCCTCCGGAATAAAGGCCTTATAAGGCAACATGATTTCAGGTTTGATTTTATCACGATGTGTTTTGCTTGTTCTTCGTTCAACTTCATCCGTTAATAGCTTTAGAAAATAACTGAATCCCACCTGGTCTATGTGTCCGCTTTGTTCCGTTCCAAACAGATTTCCGGCCCCGCGCAGCTCCAAATCTCTCATAGCGATATGATAACCGGACCCCAGATCCGTATAATATTCCAAAGCCTTGAGCCGTTGCATTGCCCCCGGGTTTATATGGCGGTTTCTGGGAATTACAAGGTATGCATAGGCTTTTCTGAAGGAACGACCTACCCTGCCCCTGATTTGATAAAGCTGCGACAAGCCGAATTGGTGGGCATTCATAACGATGAGAGTATTTGCGTTGGGTATATCAATCCCAGACTCAATAATCGTTGTGCTGATCAAAATATCAAATTTATGGTGGAGGAAGTCGAGCAAGTGTTTTTCCAGGGTTTTTCCGGGAAGCTGGCCGTGTGCAAAGCGAACCGATGATTCGGGTATCATTTCTTGAATGTTTGTTGTTAAAGACGAGAGTTCATTGATGTTGTTGTTGACAATCAAAACCTGACCGCCGCGCCTGAGTTCATCCCGAATCGTCTGACTGATGAGAGAACTTTCCCAGTGAATTATTTTTGTATAGATTGGAACCCGCTCTTTTGGAGGCGTGTCAATACGAGTCACATCTCTTAACCCTGTCAAAGAAAGCTGAAGCGTTCGCGGTATGGGGGTTGCGCTTAGCGTCAATACATCAACATTGGTTCTCAAGGATTGAATTTTTTCTTTGTGTCTAACGCCAAATCGTTGTTCCTCGTCAATAATAAGAAGTCCTAAGTTCTTAAAAAACAAATGATTAGAAAGTATTCTGTGTGTTCCGATCAACACATCAATTTTTCCGTTAACCAGATCTTCACAGATTTGTTTAAAAACACCGGGAGATTGAAAACGATTCAAAATTTCAACATTAACGCCAAAAATGGAAAGTCTTTCGCGAAATGTTTCGAAATGTTGTATTGAAAGAATCGTTGTCGGCACAAGGACAGCAACCTGACAGCCGGAGATAACCGCTCTGAAAGCCGCTCTAACGGCAACTTCTGTTTTGCCAAAGCCCACATCGCCACAGATCAGGCGATCCATAATAAGCGGCCGGGCCATGTCAGATTTAACAGTCTCAATGGCCATCAATTGATCTTTTGTTTCCTGCCAGGGAAAGGAAAGCTCCAATTCTCTTTCAGAAGCAGCTTCTCCTTCAAGGGCAATGCCTTTTTTTGCCGCCCGAAGCCGATAAAGATTTACCAATTCATCTGTAATATCTTCTATAGCCCGTTTAACGCGTTTATGTTTTAATTCCCAGGCCTTGCCTTTAAGAGAGTCTGCCTTAACCGGCTGAATTCTTTCCGCGGAAAAGCGATATATTTTATCAATATGGCGAACCGGCACATACACTTTATCTTCATTAGCATATTCTATGATGAGTTGTTCATCGCCGTCAGCAAAACGGGTTCCCAGAAAGAATCCCACACCGTAATCCATATGAACAACGGCATCACCGTATTTAATGGCATCCTGTTTGTAGATTCGTTCAACATCGGGGATAAAGGGAGTATCCGGGTTAAATAGATGTTCACGTTGAAAGAAGAAATAATCACTGACAAAAGCTGTTTGAATATCACCTAAAACAAAGGCGTTTTGAAGAGAGCCCTTGATATAATAACAGTTCGTAGAATCTTTTAATAAGCCCTGAAGCTGGTCCAGCAGCATTCTATTTTGCCAGAAGACACAAACGGTATTGAAATTATGAACGAATGATAGCATGGAATCTTTTCTTGATTCTTTAACGGAAAAGGGAGGCAGGTCTAAAATGCGGAACGAATCATTTACAGATTCCTGCTTAAAGAAAAGGCAATAATGGGAAGAATCCGGAAGAGATTGGCCGCTGCTATCAATCAGAAGCGTATTATTCGGCAACAAGTCAATAAAGGGAACGCGCGATTTAAAAGAAGATGATGAGGGGAATAGAATAAACGAATCGGTTTCGTCAACAGAGAGTTGCGTATCCGGGTGAAAAGAGCGAATAGATTCGAGCGAATTGCCAAAAAATTCTAGTCTGAACGGAAGGGGTGACCCGAACGGGTAGATATCAAGAATACCGCCACGGACGCAGAAATTCCCGGCAAACTCTACCAGTTCAACACGTTTGTAGCCATATTCGGCAAAACGGGCAATAAGCCAATCAAATGTATATTCACGGTTCTTTTCAAGGGTTAAAAGGGTTTTATTTGTCCCAAATGGATTTTGAACGACATGAGGCAGGATGGATTTTGACGTCACAATAAAAGACAATTTATTCTTCCGGAGCAATTCGGTCAGGCGGGCAAAATGATTTTCAAATCGTGTAAAATTGAACAACTCTGTTTTATGGTCAAAAAACGGAAGCCACGACACAGACTCTTCATTATTGAAACTTATTAGATTTTCAAAGGCCTGTTCTGAGGTCCTTTCTTTGTCAAACAGCAGGACAGGGAAAAAACCATTCCGGGAAAGAACGGTTGCCAGCAGTGAAATAAAACCGGGAGACATTTCTGAAAGCGTCTGGGATTTATCTCGTTTAAGTCCGGCCAAAAGATTGACAAAAGCAGCAGATTCGGCGATTTTGTTTAGTATCTGTTCAATCATGGTTTCACGTGAAACGTTATTTCATGTAGATCAGGAGAATTTGAATATCCGACGGAGAAACACCCCGAATTCGGCTTGCTTGTCCCAGCGTTTCCGGCCGGAAACGCTTCAACTTCTCACGTCCTTCGTTGGACAATGACTTAATTGTATCGTAATTAAGTGTGTCGGGAATGGCTTGGTCTTCCAGAGAGGCCATTTTGTTGATCATTATTTCCTGACGGTGAATATAACCCTCATATAATGTTTCAATGAAAGCCTGGTCTAGGCTGTGAAAAAGATAATTTTGAAAGATTTTCTGATGCAAATCAGGCATGTGATTTTCGCTTAATATTTGTTTTTTTATAGCCTGTGAATATTTTTGTGAGGCAGGAATGTCGATGTTTAACGCATTGTCTTTATGTAGTGTTTCATTGTTAAAATAGTTGCGTATATCATGTTTTTCGTCTCGTGACCGAAAAAAGAGATCGGTCATTTCCTGCGATTGAATGCCGATTTGTCGTGAAATTTCGCATAAACGGTGATCTGCATTGTCAGAACGCAGGATCAGGCGATATTCTGCCAGACTGGTGAACATTCGGTAGGGCTCATCCGTTTCTTTGGTTATAAGATCATCGATCAGAACGCCAATATAAGCGTGAGAACGTTTTAGAATAATCGGTTCCTGTTCGTTTAAAGAACGAACCGCATTAACGGCAGCCACAAACCCTTGAACCGCAGCTTCTTCGTAGCCGCTTGTTCCGTTTATCTGACCAGCAAAATAGAGCCCGGACACATCCTTGCTTTCCAGAGAGTGATGCAGTTGATATGAAGGGAAATAGTCATATTCAATTGCATAGCCGGGCTTGATTATTTCTGCCCTTTCCAGGCCAGAGATTGCCCGAAGAGCTTTAATTTGTATGTCAACGGGTAAGGAAGAACTGAAGCCGTTAATATACCACTGTTCAGAGCCCTCCCATTCCGGTTCCAGAAAAATCTGGTGTGTCGGCTTATCCGAAAAACGAACAATCTTATCCTCAATAGACGGGCAATAACGAGGACCGGTTCCGTGAATCTCTCCAGAATACAGGGGAGAACGATGAAGGGCGTTTTTAATTATTTCATGCGTTTGTTCGGTTGTATGGGTAAGATAGCAGGGGATATCCTTTGGATTGAAAAGCTGTGTAGAGAAGGAAAAGGGTTCAGGTTCAGGATCTCCGTATAAGGGAGTCATTTTAGAAAAATTTATAGAACGACGGGTAATTCGTGAAGGAGTTCCGGTTTTAAGGCGCTTTACACAAAACCCCATGGTTTTCAAACTGTTGCTGATCCCCGTGGATGGAAGTTCCCCATAGCGCCCGGAACCGATTTGCACCGGACCGATATGAATGAGTCCGTTTAGAAAGGTTCCGTTGGTTAAGATAATTTTTTCTCCCCTAATCAAAGAACCGTCTTTTAGGTATAGCCCCGTAACCCTGTAGGATTGGATAGAAATACAGAAACCTTCGCCTTCAATAATATCAAGATTTGGCGAGCCAAGAATGATTTGTTGCATATAATTGGAATATGCCCTTTTATCTGCCTGGGCCCGGGGGGACCACACGGCACGACCCTTTGAACGGTTCAACATCTTAAACTGAATACCCGTTTTATCGATGGCCTTTCCCATTTCACCGCCTAAAACATCCAGCTCACGGACCAGGTGTCCTTTTGCCAACCCGCCGATTGACGGATTACAACTCATGCGGGCAATGCTTTGTATGGATAATGTTATTAAAGCGGTTGATTTTCCGAGACGTGCCGCAGCAAGTGCTGCTTCAACACCGGCATGGCCGCCGCCCACAACAATAATATCGTATATGCCATTCTGTTGTTTCACGTGAAACACAACCTATTTACCAACGCAGAATTGATCAAAGATATGATTTAAAATATCCATGGATGTTGTTTTTCCCGTTATGTCATCCAGGGATGAAATTGCTTCCCGGATATCATGAATAATAAATTCGGGAGACAAGTTGTTATTTAATGCTTTTTGGGCGGTTAAAAGAGCATTCCTGGCAGAAAGAAGATGGTTTTGGTGTCGTAAATGAGAGATTGCCAAGGACTCTGTATTTAACGCGTATGTTTTTTGAAGCGTTTTTAATACGGTTTCCATGAGTTCGCCAATATTGGACTCGTGTATTGCACAGATGGGGATTATGGGGATTTCAGGCGTTGAAAGAGAGCGGCAACTTCGTATTTCGTGCTGTGAAAGGAGATCGGTCTTGTTTAATGCAATGATTGACGGCTTATCCTGCTGTTTTAAAAGGTAAAGCGCATGTTCGGTTTCTTCTTTATTTACAGTGACCATGAGCAATAAATCCGCGGATGACATTAACTCATGGGTCTTCTTCAGGCCGGCAGTTTCCAGAATATCTTCTGTTTCTCTGAGGCCTGCCGTGTCAAATAAGCGAATTAAAACCCCGCCGTGATTGATGCGCTCTTCTATATAATCACGGGTTGTGCCCGGGATATCGGATGTTATGACCCGCTCTTCGTGCAGTACTGCATTTAAAAGACTTGATTTTCCGGCATTTGGGCGCCCGACAATGGGAACGCGTGCACCTTCATGAAGTATTCGGCCGGTTTTATAGGATGATATCAGCGACGATATTTGTTTAAGCCCGGCCAGAACTCTTTTTTCTACATCTTTATGGCTTATTGTTTCAATATCCTGGTCAGAAAAATCCAGTCCTACCTCCAAAAGAGCGGCACTTTCGGTTAAAAGCTGCCGAATATGCATTAACTCCTTTGAAAGCCGGCCGCGCAATAGGGTTCGGGCCGATTGCAGGCCCGCTTCAGTTTGGGCATGAATCATATCTGCCACGGCTTCAGCCTGCGTCAGGTCCATTTTTCCGTTGATAAAAGCACGGCGCGTGAATTCTCCTGGAAGCGCCGGCCTTGCCCCAGCTATATATAAGCAGTTTAATATTAATCCCGGTACGATTCGGCCCCCGTGACAAGATATTTCTATAAGATCTTCACCTGTATAAGAATGAGGCGCTTTAAAATATGTAATTACAGTTTCATCGATTAAATCACCGCTTTTGGGATGAAGAAATGGCATGAAATGGGCCCTGTTCGGCTCCAAATCCTTTCTGGACAGGCAGGGTCTTATAATTGAGCAGGACTCCGGTCCGGAAAGTCGTACAACAGCAATCCCCCCCACCCCTTCAGGCGTTGAAAGAGCGGCAATTGTTCCTTCAAGGCTATACATGTTTTATTTATTTTTCTGTTTTCCGGTTTTTTCTTTTTGAATCGAAAGCTTGGCGTGTACGGATGGGTTTATGAAATATTTTTGCTGTATTATTGTCAACAGATTAAACAATGTATAATACAGGTTTAAACCAGAAGGAAAATTGTTAAAAATTAACAGAAAGAATATTGGCATAAACCACATCATCATTTTTTGTTGCTGGTTGGCCTGGGATGCCCCTGTCATTTTTTGCTGAAGAATCATGGTCAGAGCCATTATAATGGGAAGCACAGCCACGCTATTGCCATAGAGAGGGATGGAAAAAGGAAGAGTGAATATGAAATCAGGACTGCTTAAATCTTTAATCCACCAGACAAAGGAGGCGCCGCGCAACTCGATGGTTGTTCTAAACACAATGAATAATGCATATAAAAGCGGCATCTGAAGAACCATCGGTAAACAGCCGCCCAAAGGATTGACACCATATTCTTTGTACAGTTTCATGGTTTCCTGGTTTAAAGCCTGGGGATTCTTGGAATGCTTTTCTCTCAGTTCGGTCATTAATGGCTGAAGTTCCTGCATTTTTTTCATGGATTCATAGCTCTTGTGCGTCAAGGGATAGAGTATCAGTTTGATTAAAAAAGAAAATATCAGCAGAACAACACCGTAATTTGAAATAAACCCTCTCATAAATTTCAATAGGCGAAGAATGCCGATGGAGATGGGTTTTATGAGTCTCCAGCCCCAGTTCATAACATGTTCATGACCGTATCCGAGATTTGCCAGATATTCTTCATCCAGCGGAGCCACTATGATACGGAATGAATCTTCATGAATGTGTTCTGAAGGTAAACGCATAAACAAGCTTGCATTAAAAAATCGATCTGTCTTGGTTTTCCATCCTTCGATATCAGTGCGCAATCCGTCTTTGGACGTGGCCACGACAGAAGCAAGAAAATATTTTGATCGAACAGCAATCCACCGGGCATCGCCATCTGTCCGAATAGATTGCGGTTTGTCTTTAAGCTGTAAATTGATTTGTTCGGATCCAACCTTGCTATATACGTAGGAATAATTGAGGTCATCCTGAATATTCCGCTCGGAAAAATCAAATCCGTCGTACCAGTTAATGGTATATGTCATGTCCGGAACAAGATTTTGGAAATTTTTCAGGGTTACATGAAGGTCAAAGATATAACCCTCGGGGTAAAGAGTAAAAGCCCGTTCTATAACCTTATCATCTTCTGTTTTCAGGGTAAGCAAGAACTCTAGCGGAGCAGAGATCGTTACAGTATCCAGGTTGCTGTATTTTTCAAAAAGATCGCTGTAAAAGGGAATCTCATTGAAAGAAAGGTTTTCATGGGAAGTGATCGGGAATTCCAGGCCCAGATTCCCTGATGCATCGTCTTTTAAAAGCCGAACATATTTATCGTTATATGTAGTATAGTCTTTAAAACGGAATTGTGTAATTGTGCCTCCGCCAAGATTTGAAAGGGTTAGGAAAAAGGATTTTGTAGAGAAAACGAGCTTCTTTTCTTCTCCGCTTAGAGTTGGGGTAAGCGTTTTTTCTGTCATCGGCGGTATATAAACGGGTGTTTCGGTGCTGCGTTCCGATCCGGCCAGTTCAGTTGACGAAGTGCCGGTTTGTCGGCGTTCGGCCGGGAGAGGTTCTTTTTCTAAATATTGTTTTTGATAATAGGGCATGAAGATCATAATCAATGCGATAAGGAAAAAAGCAATGAGGGTATTTTTATCAAACATGATGATTCTCCTTTTCCGGGACAGGATCATATCCGCCGGGATGGAAGGGGTGGCATTTTATTATTCGCGTAAAAGATAGTGCTAATCCTCTTAAAACGCCAAAACGTTCTATTGATTGATATGAATAGGCAGAGCAGGATGGTGAAAAACGACAGGACGGCGCAAAATAAGGGGAAATAAACAACTGATAAAAGCGGATAAATTTCAGTACAAGATATTTCATGGAATGGTGTGGAATGATTTTTTTATTTGAGATTTATACAACTCTAATGAATGTCGTTTTGGGGTCTGCCGGGCAATAAAACCATAATGGTAACCGGGAGGAATACAATCCTGATTTTGCCGTACGCTTTCACGAAGATAACGTTTTGCAAAATTTCTATCCACTGCACAGCCTATTGTTTTTCTGGCCGCAAAAAGAAATCGGGTTTCGCCGGTGTAGCGATATACGATATTATAGTAGGGTGACCGTATCCATTGGCCCTCTGAAAAAAGACTTTGTATGGCCTTTTTATTTTTTAACAGACAATGTTTTTTTAGTGAATGGATCACGAAGAGACCGTCAGGCGTTTTCGTCCTTTTGCGCGACGGCGGGACAGAACAGCCTGGCCCCCCTTTGTTTCCATTCTTGAGCGGAAGCCGTGTTTGTTTTTACGCTTTCTGTTGCTTGGCTGAAAGGTTCTTTTCAAGGGATTTCTCCTTACAATTTGTTTTTGATTTTGTTCAGCTTAGTAATTTGTGAAAAAACAATGCCATAATCAAACAATTAGCATATTAAAAAGAATAATTTTCTTGAAATAAATTTTGTTTTTATACAAAATCCCACTTGACATTGCCGTAGCAAATTGCAAACTTCATTCTGCAATAGCGGACGTTCATGTGGATAATATGTGGATACATCGAACATTCTATGTGTGTGCCAAGCGGAGCATGAAAGTTGTGCGGGGATTTAAGTGTCTGAGGTTCAGGCGATTAATAGCAATGATCAATAGGCCGTTAGGTTTGAATGCTATGTGGATAACTCTTTTTTTTGTAAATTTTTGCTAAGGGGAAATTGTGGATAACGTTCAATCTGCCCTTAAAGTGAAATGGGATGATCTCTTAAATAATCTTCAAAAAAAGATACCTTCTCACAGTTATTCATCCTGGATACTGCCCTTGAATTTTTTAGATTGCAATGATTATTCAATAAGAATATCGGCGCCGAATCGTTTTCATTCAGAATACATTGAAATGCATTTTAGAGACATAATAATAGCAGGGATCAAAGATGTTTTTGAAAAAGAAATGACGCTGCAAATCGTGACAGAGCAAAGAAACATCAAACCCCAGCTACATAGCCAAAGTTCAGATCTCGTAAATATTTCAGATAAGGTTTCTCACAATGAAAAACCTGACGAAAGAGAAAACTTTCAACAGACCTATTATGTTGAAGATCGTTACAGCCAGCTAAATGGTCGGTACACATTTGAAACGTTTGTTGAAGGTCCTCATAACCAGTTTGCCAAAGTTGCAAGTCGCGCCGTTTCGGAGGCGCCGGGCAACACAGCCTTTAATCCCCTTTTGATTTACGGCGGAACAGGGCTGGGCAAAACACACCTTCTTCAGGCAATCGGACATTATGCCAGAACCCAGAATCCCAACCGGCGGGTTATATATGTTTCAAGTGAAAAATTTATGATTGATTTTATTACTGCCATTCGGAACAATCGCCTGAATGAATTTGGCAACTTGTATAGACAGGCGGACCTGCTCCTGGTTGACGACATACAGTTTCTGGAATCCAGGGAAGGAACACAGGAACAATTCTTTCATACATTTAATGATCTTTATCAGCACGGAAAGCAAATTGTTATTACTTCCGACAGGACTCCAAAAGAATTGAAAGGTGTGGAAGAGAGACTTATTTCCCGTTTCCTTTCAGGATTGACGGTAGACATACAACCCCCCGACTTCGAATCACGAATTGCTATCCTTCAAAAAAAAGCAACAATCGATCAACTGTCAATACCGCCGGAAGTCATAGAATTTGTAGCACAAAATATTACAACAAATGTTCGTGAATTGGAGGGAGCCATGACGCGAATATTTGCATACAGCTCCCTTGCCCATACAGACGTAACAATAAATTTGGCTAAAAAAGTTATTAAAGACATGATGGGTGTTCGAAAAACACGGCATATTTCTATAGATATTATTCAATCTGCCGTTTCAGAATTTTACAAAGTCACCGAAAATGAACTCATGGGTAAAGGGAGAAAAAAAGAAGTTGCACAGGCAAGACAGGTTATTATGTTCCTGAGCCGGGAAATCAGCGGTATGTCGCTAAAAACAATTGGTCTAAGGCTGGGTCGGCGCGACCACACGACCGTGATGCATGCCTGCAATGTTATCGGAAAAAAAATCCGGGAAAACAAATCCTTTGCAAAAGAAATTGAAGCAATAAAACATCAGATAGATCTTGCTTCGTCATAATTATCGATAAAATCAACCTATACGTATTTGTATGCTCGATTATTGTATTTAATTGTATTATTAATAGAATGAATCCTTTTTTTGTCAAGCAATAATGTAACCATCTGCTATAGGATTGGACTGATTATATTATGAAGAAGCCTGGCCTCGGGATGCCTGCAATCGAAATATGAAGAAATAAAAAAAATATTATAAAGGGAATAAAATGAGAGAATTAATCGATGGACAAAAAGCCCCGGATTTTATACTAAAGGATGCAGGAGGAATCCGCCATAAACTCAGTGATTATTGAGGGCATCATATCGTTCTTTATTTTTATCCAAAAGACAATACGTCGGGCTGTACAAAACAAGCCTGCAATTTTCGTGATGACTACAGCCTGTACATAAAAAATGGAATCATTATCCTTGGCATCAGTCCGGATTCGGAAAAATCTCATGCCGGATTTATTGAAAAACACAAACTCCCGTTTCCTCTTCTTTCTGATCCCGATAAAAAGGTGCTGGAACAGTATGGTGCGTGGGGGAAAAAAATGATGTATGGCCGGGAATATATGGGTGTAATTCGAAAAACGTATCTTATAGATAAGGATGGAATTATTGTAAAAATATTCCCCAAAGTCAATGTTAACGGACACTCAAAAGAGATCCTTTCGTGTTTTGGTATTAGATAAACGCTATATACATTTATAAATATTATACTATAATATTGACATTTGTGTTGTGGTTTAATATTATTGGTTTGAAATCATAACAAAGTGAAAGGAGGCCTTTTATGAACCGAAATTCTGCCAACAAAGTCATTCTTGTGGGCCATCTGGGCAATCAACCGGAGATGCGCTACACAACCAATGATGTCATGACCACGACTTTTAATCTTGCCACAAACACAATGTGGAAAGATGACAACGGAGATTTTCAGGAAAGAACAGACTGGCACCGCATTGTTGCATGGAGAAGTATTGCGGACTACTGTAAAAACCTGAATACGGGTCAGATGCTATATGTTGAAGGACATCTTCAGTCAAGGGAATGGACAGACAAAGAAAGCGTAAAACACTACATTACTGAAGTGGTTGCCGAAACGGTTAGCACGCTGGGAGCCAGAAAAAAAGAGGATTTGCCAGAGTTGGAAGAAGGCGAAAAAAGTCAGAGTTGATCTCTGTGTCGCGGTGTAACAGAATTCTGGTATGCCGCAATTTTCGGTTTCTTTTTTAAGAGTCCCGGAAAGTAGTGGTAGAGATGACGGGCAAACCAGTAATCAAGCTCTTCATTGCTTTCCGGAGCTCTGCCAAGAACATGTTGCCAAACCTCATGGTCTTCCATACAGAAATATAAAAACAGGTCGTTGCCGCCATATTTTTGAATAGACGAAACAACACTCTTGTAAAGTTTAATTCGAAGAGATTTGAAATACCGCATTTTTCCATCTGTACCGCGTATCATTTCACTGACGGTCAATATTGTATCAGGAAAGCGGTTGAGGATTTTTTCTTTCATATCGGATGGAAAACGAAGAGATCCCATAGATATCCATGAAATAAGAGAGGGGTCAGCTGCTTCAAAAAGTTTTGAAATGGTTTCGTCATAATCTTTTTCACAGCCGGGGTAATCAATAATAGGATCAAAATGGAAGGCGAGTTTATATCCCGCTTTAACAGCTTTTTGCACAGCTTGAAGTCGCTGCTCCAGGGACGCTGTGCCGTGTTCTTCTGTCGAAATAATAAAGGGAGTATTAATAGACCATGCTAAAACAGTTCTACCCCCGTGTTCAAGCTCTGTTAAGGAGTCGATATGATTTGATTTTGTCTTCAACTCCAGAAGCATAGAGGGTGTTTGGGCTGCAAATCGAATCAACGGTTCAGAAAAATGCCCTTCTTCATTTAACGCTAAACTGTCTGCCAGTTCACCGGTACCCACTCTGAAAAAACGATCCGGTTCACGCTCAATCTGCTCTTTGACCTGTCCGATCATGTCTTCTGTATCAGTATGTACCGTTAGATAGGGATTATTCAGATAATATTGAAGAATGCAATAACTGCAATTAAAGGGACAGTTCAGAGATTGATTTAGAACCCAATAATTGCAGCACAGATAATCTTTTGACGTCCCGGGACATGGGCGGAAAATACGCCCCCGACTCTTGGTCAGGAGAATTTTATTTTTAATGCCCCCCTCTATCTCTTTGTCCGGATTCACTTCTTCGAACGTTTCGGAGTCAAAATATATTTTGTTTTTGTAACGTTTTCCGAAGTTGTCAACAATTTCACCGGTACTTCTGCGGTGGATCAAGAGGGTTTTCTTATCATTTTTTATCATAATGTCAGACGCTCTTTTAACAAGGATCGTATTTTACTGCCGTTTTGTTCCAACCAGTTTTCTGAATCTGTTATATCAGAGTCTTTTTGGATATGAAATAATAGTTGTATCCCCGGGGCTTCACCGTCTTTATCCAATATGATCTGCACATGTTGCGGAATTTGTATTTCTTGTAAATGTTGATTTATTTTTTTTTGATAAGAATAAATTCTCGGATATCTGTACTGGAAGAGTTTATTAAAAAATACATCAGGCTGGATGTCTACATTTTGTTGCGGCAGGAAAAGATGTATCAGGGATTCAATGGAAATGTTTTCTCTTTTTGCGGATTCTGTCAACATGACAATTGCCTGTTCCAGTTTATTTATGCCGTAATCAAGAGAAAGCAGGGGTTCAAGAATTGCCAAATTTGCCGATTGAACGATTGTTTTAACTCTGCGGCCGGGAACGCGATGCCTTGATAAAAAACTGAGCCAATTTGCAGATGCGTTTTCGAGGGAGTTATAAACGCTGGCATATTCTTTTGTTGCCGGAAGTCCTAAATCTTGTAAAATAGATACAGGGTTTATATGCTCGAATTCACGTTTTAAAAGGTTAAATGCCGTAACTTTTTCAGAAAATGTCAGAGGTGATTGTAAATCTTGCTTAATAATAATGGATAAATGAATTTCATATGTTAATTCAAAATCCGTTAAGACAAAAGCCGGAATCAGGGAATGATTATTTGTCCTATGAATTTCCCGTATCGCATTGATTCTTGCAAAACCATCCAGTATCATCAATGTATTTTCTTTTGCGTGAAGATAAACCGGATCCGTTATTGAACACTTTTTCATGGCTGACCGAAATCGTTCCGGGTCTGTAAATTTATGCTGATACTGATAGCTTGTATCGTTAATGTTGATGCTGTCGAGAGGGATCATTTTATAATTCATATTACACTCCGTTTCAAGAAATTTACAACCATTTTATTTGCCGGGTAAGGGATGTTTCGGGGAAAGAATTGAGAAAAGAAAAGATATAATGTTAAATTTACCCGCTTTGTTTGAAAAGGAGTTTGTCTGTTTTGACAGAAAAGAAAAAAAATATTGTTGATGACTTTGTTCAAAATCCGCACAGGGCTTTGTGGAAATTGTCTGTTCCCCTTATGTTTGGCATGGCGGTTCAAACAATTTATAGTATTGTTGATATGATTTTTATTGGCCGGATAGGCGGGGATGCCATTGCAGCTCTAAGTTTCAACATGCCCCTATTATTCTTTGCCACAGGCATAACATTTGGATTGGGAGCCGGGGTAACCAGCGTCATCTCCCGGTTTTTGGGATCAAAAAACAAGAATGCAGCAGATAAAACGGCAGAACACGCCGTATTTATGGGAATCTTTATGGCCGTTGTAATCACCATTATGGGATTGCTGCTGCGGTATTCGATCTTTGAGTTTCTAGGAGCGCCGCCGGATATTATTTCATTAGCTGTCGATTACTTTTCCATAATTACAATCGGGTTTGTGTTCAATATTATGAACGTTTTTTTCCGCTCAATTCTTGCAGGTGAAGGCGATACAGTTGCGCCGATTCGTTTTTTAATAACCGGAACCATTTTAAATATTATTCTGGATCCCATTTTTATTTTTACGTTTAATCTTGGCGTGCAAGGGGCAGCACTTGCAACGATTTTAAGTCAGTTTTTGGTGATGATCCTTTTTATCAATTATCTGTTTCACCGGGAAAAATCATACATACAATTCAGATTTCGCCAGTTCAGTTTCTCTATGCCGTTATTAAAGGAAATTTTTCGAATCGGTATTCCGGCTTCCATGGCAATGTTAATAATGTCCTTGGGCGGAATGGTTTTTAATCGCCTTCTTATTTTATTTGGAAGCGAAGCCGTGGCCGCTTACGGTCTTGGCCGTAATTTGGATCAAATATTTACTCTGCCCATCATGTCAATGGCAAACGGAATTGTTACCCTTGCCGGAATGTTTTATGGCGCCGGGGAGTATGAAAAAATACGGAAAACCTGGTATTATTCGCTGTCACGAGGTTTTTATATTGCCGTTCTGTCAGGACTATTATTTTATATTGGCGCTCCGTATATCTACAGAATATTCAGCCAGGATCCTAAAATTCTCAAAATCAGCATTCAATATACACGATTAATTGTCTTTAGCTATCCCTTTATCGTGGTTTCCATGATTTCCGGCCGGGTGTTTCAGGGGCTTGGGAAAGGCCTTCCAGGATTGTTGCTCACGTCTTTAAGGGTTGTATTGATCAGCTTGCCCTTAGCCGTCATGTTTGTTATTTATATGGAGAAACCGATAGAATTCATCTGGTATTCTCTTATGCTTTCATCCTTTTCGGCCGGGATTATAGCCCTTATCTGGCTTCATCGTAAATTAATTGCGACGGAAAAGGCTTTTAGCCGCATTGTTGTGTGATATGTTGAGTTCTATTGAAAGTCATAGTATATTTAAATTTGTTTGAGAGATAATGTGATGAAAATAGTATTGGCCACACACAACAGAGACAAAATCAGGGAATTAAAAGCGGCATTCAGGGGAACGAATGCGGAACTTTTAACGTTTGATCATTTCCCTAACATGCCTGATGTTGTTGAAGACGGAGATACACTGGAAGAAAATGCTTTGAAAAAAGCAAAAGAGATCTTTCAATTTACCGGATTACCGGCATTGGCAGATGATACAGGGCTGGAAGTCCAGGCCTTGAACGGAGCGCCGGGGGTTAAATCATCCCGCTATGCAGGCGAACGCGTAACCTATGCACAAAACGTTAAAAAACTTCTTTCTGAAATGAAGGATATTGGCCCGGAACAAAGAAAGGCCGGATTTCGTACAGTAATGGTATATTTTGACGGAAATAACGTGTTAACGACTGAAGGCCGGGTTCAGGGAACAATTCTGAAAGAGCCTGTTGGAGAAAATGGGTTTGGTTATGATCCTGTATTCTATTATCCTCCGTTGAAAAAAACCTTTTCAGAATTGAGCCCGGATGAAAAAAATAAAATCAGTCACAGAGGAAAAGCCCTTTTAAAAATGATAAATACACTTTGTGAAAAGAATCTTATAAAGGAGGTGTGATCAGACATATTTGTTACAGTATGTAAAAAGATAAGAAACCGGTATTCGAATGAGCGTGGTAAAAAAGCTGTATCTGCGGGTCCTCATGAGTCTGATCACAACAACGATCCTTTGGGCCCAGTCATCATCTCCGGATCCTGATATACATTTCCAATATCATTGGAAGCCTGTGGGTATTATGCCGTTTATTTATTCTGAACCATCCGGTTTTGACAGACTAAAACCCGACCCTTCCCTACCTCTCCGCTTTGCCTCGCCTGTGATAATTGGCGGCCTGAGGGTTATTCGTGAAGTTAAAGCAGACGGAACAATTATCAGTCAATATGAAACCATGAATGAAATTCCTATTAGGAAACCTGCCGTAGCTTCGTTTGATCAATATTATCAATTAAAACGCCAGGGAAAAACAGAGGAGATCTGGCTGAAAGAAGTAGCACAAAAATTTGACCAGAAAACGGAAGGAGTTAAAGAAAGCAGTCTGGAAATCATAGGTGCCGATATTGCCGGACAGCGAGTTTCGCTAAGGGTTAGCGGAAACATCAGTATTGAAGGCAGATTGTCACAAAGAGATCAATCCAATCAGGTTACCAGTTATCAGGAAACCAAAACAACCAGTTTTATTATGGACCAGGAGCAGAATTTCACTATTGAAGGCAGGGTTGGTGACCGGGTCAGTATAAAAGTTGACCAGGACAGTCAGCGCGATTTCAATTTTGAGAACACGCTCCGTATTCAATACACGGGAAAAGAAGATGAAATTATCCAGAGAATTGATGCCGGTAATATCACGCTTTCTCTTCCCGGGACAAACTTTGTTAAGGGGCAGGCAAATGCTGCCGGGCTTTATGGTATTAAGGCTTTGATGAAATTCGGCCCCCTGGATGTTACTGCCATTGCATCTGTTGAAGAAGGTCAGAATAAAAAAGTCAAATGGGGCGGGGGCAGTGACAGCGAGCCGGTTATTATTCAGGATTATGAATACATGCGGAGGAAGTATTATTACGTGAGTGACGTCTACCGGCAAAACATGTATCCCCTGGACAACCAGTCCCGATTTGTCCTCCAGCGCAGAATTACACGGCTTGAACTCTATAAACAGGTTCCCCCGCAATCCGAAGGGGCTTTTATGGCTACGGCATGGGTTGATCCTAGCGATACAACGCGTTATGAAACCTGGGCTGAAAGAAATTTCTATTTTAAGCGACTCGAAGAAGGAAGCGATTTTATCCTGAATGAAAATCTGGGTTACTTTAAAATGATTACACCGGTAAACCAGGGCGATGTTCTCGCAATTGCTTACAGAGATACGGCCATTGTTCCCGGAGATCCGGTTCCCTCCTATCGTGAAGGCGATCTGGTTCCTTCCGGTTCTTCTCCCATGCATTTAAAACTGATTAAGCCCGTTAATCCTAGACCGAATCACCCTACCTGGAGTCTGGAATTTAAAAATGTCTATTATCTCGGGACTCAAAATATTGAAAAGGAAGGATTTGATCTCAAAATATACTATGACGGCGGGAATGCCGCTTTGGACCGCCATACAGACGGGAAACCGTATATTCAAATGTTTGGGTTGGATAATCGTGATGAAAATGGCGTGTTTGGTCAATTCGACGAAAAGGTCGATATTAATCCGAATTTTCTCAATCTTAGAGATGGAGAACTCATCATACCTTATATTCAGCCCTTCACATCTGAGCAAGCCCGGTGTTCTTCTGATCCGGACTGTTTCCAGGGGAAATACAACCCGAACCTGCCGGCAAATTTATCCTCTTCAGCGCTGTATGATACAACCATGAACAACAATGCTCACGCAACTGAACATAAATTTTATATTCATGTGACATATAGTAATCGCAGTGAAGTTATTGAATTAAAAGATTTTATGATCATTGAAGGGAGTGAGGAAATCACGGCCAACCAGGTTAAGCTGGTTCGAGGCGTGGATTATGAAATCGATTATTTCACCGGGCGGGTTGTTCTTAAAAGTAATGTTGCCCGAAATCCCAATGCAGATCTTGATATATCTTACAATTCCCGACAAGTCTTTCAGCTGGATAAAAAGATCATTGCAGGATCGCGGGCTGAGTACCGTTTTGGAGAAAAAAACCAGAACTTTCTTGGCGCAACATTGATGTATTTTAATAAATCATCCATTGATGATCAGGTTCGGGTCGGAGAAGAGCCCTACCGGAATTTTATATGGGACGTAAATGGTGAGTACCGCAGAAACATTGACTGGCTGACCCGGGCTCTGAACAAAATCCCTTTATTCAATGTAACGGGTGACAGCTATATCCATTTATCCGGAGAAATAGCCCAGATTATTCCCAATCCCAATACCATATCCAACAAAGAGACAGGTGATGTAAACGGGGTGGCAAATATTGATGACTTTGAAGGCTCAAAGCGTGTAACCTCACTTGGTGTGGAGAGACGAGGATGGCGCATGGCCAGCCCTCCCGTGAATACAGATTTTTTGATGAAATATCCCAATAACGGATTCATGTTTTGGTACAATCCCTATAATGACATTCCAACAAACAGCATTTGGCCCAACAGAGAAGTCAGCGCAAATAAACAAAATGACGTTACCCGCGTCCTGACACTTGTGCTGGATCCGTTTATTGAAAATGTAACCGGAGACTCTCTGATTACTCCTGAAACACCCTGGGTGCCGGAAAACTCCTGGGGCGGGATCATGAAAGCCCTGTATTCAGGCGCCTTTGACCAGTCACAAAGCAAATTCATTGAGGTATGGGCCAAAGGAACTAAAGGGGTGTTGAAAATTGATATGGGAAAAATCACGGAGGATCTTAAAATCACGCCGGACTGGTCAACGGGAAAACCAATTCAAAACGGAAGACTGGATACAGAAGATATTCCGGAAGCCGGTTTTGATATTGGTAACGGAATTATTGATGAGGGTGAAAATATTGGCTTAAACGGACTGACAGATGAAGAAGAAATTGCGATCGGATGGGATCCGGAACTGGATAATTACCATTTTGAACCGGGACGGGAACAATACAGACAAATAAACGGGACTGAAAAAAATGAAGATGAATCCGGACATATCCCGGATTCGGAGGATATCAACGGCAACGGTCGACTGGATGTGAATAATGACTATTTCACGTATGAGCTGGATTTGGAGAATTCACCCTGGTTTGTCACGGAAACACGTTTCACAAATTTACCGGGCAGTCCCAAAACAGGCTGGAAACTTTACAGAATTCCTCTCACTGCTGCCATAGACACGGTGAACAATCCCACGTTGACTGAAATTGAGTTTGTCAGACTTGTATATGCCGGCGTTTCCGATCAGGACACGCTTCAGATTGCATCAATCGGACTTGTCGGTAACGAATGGCAGGAAATTGGTATTGCATCATTGCTGGATTCAACCCGTTATGAAAAAAATGATGATATTTTTTCTATTACGGTCGTAAATACAGAAGATAATCCGGAATATTACTCTCCCCGGGGTGTTCAGGGAAAGCTGGACAGGATTTATAATATTCGCTCCAAAGAACAGTCTCTTTCGCTTGAGCATTCTGAATTGCCTCCCGGACATAGAACCGCCGCACGGAAGCAATTGTATAAAAGCGAAAATTATATTCTTTATAACAGAATTAAAATGTTTATTCACGGCGACGAAAGCTTTCCTATGGATCAGAAACAGGCTCAATTCTATATGCAAATCGGGAGGATCGTTTCAACAACCGATTATTATGAAATTATTACACCGGTATATGCCGGCTGGGACGACAGAAACCATATCGATATAGATTTTCAGGCGTTGACTCAGCTTAAGTTGTTGAATGAAAGTAATTTACCAGATACTCTTGCGTACCGGATTTCCAGTGACAGGAAAAGAAAAGAATTTCATGTTCTGGATGAAAACAAAAATCCGACCGGTAAAATCTACAGGGTTGTGGGCGATCCGTCCCTTGCCCGAATCGATCAGTTTATTATTGGCCTTATCAATGATTCACAAGATTATTACACCGGTGATATTTGGATTAATGAATTGCGTGTGAGTGATCCAAAGCGGGATAAAGGCCTGGCGTTCAGGGGATCCGTCAATTTAAATATGGGTTCATTCTCTACGCTCAGGATTAATTCCACATATCAGGAAGCAGAATTTCATGAAGTGGATAAAAAGAATCCGTTTGAAGGGGGAACCACAAATTTAACGGATAGAAAAAGATTTGATGTTACCTATACGCTGAACACACACACATTCCTGCCAAGGAAATGGAATGTGTCTGTGCCTGTTACCCTGCAGTTAAGCGAATCAGAAAATATTCCAAAGTATGCACCCGGTAGCGATATTCTTCTTTCCGAAATCCCGGACAGCCTTATATCCAGAACTAATCGCAAATCGGTACAAACATCTTTCTCCAAAGGTTCCACATCCGAGTTTTTTCTTACGCGCTGGACGCTGGACAGAACGTCAATGAATTTTACTGTAACAGATAACAGCAGAAGCGACATGAATATTAAAGATTACAGCGAGCAATCATATTCAGGAAACGTTTCATACAATGCAAGGCTTCAGAAAGATAAAGGGATATCGTATCTTGGATGGATTCCGTTTATTGGAGAAAAATTTGGAGACAGACGCTTTTACTGGAAGCCGACTCTTTTCAACTACTCCATCTCCTCAAATGAAAATGTGTCAAAAAATACACCATGGAATGGTGATATAAACAGAAATCACACCTGGCTGATAAAGCGTCAGTTTACAATGAACTATAATCCTACTGATAAAATACAATTAAAATACAATCGCACAGCTGACGCTAATTATCGTAATTATATTGCATCAAAGTGGGATGCTTTAAAAGAGTTTTCCCCCGGAGAAGTCACAAACATAACGGAAGGACTTAATGCCACATGGACACCGGAAATTACGGCATGGCTTAAACCCAGCTTCACCTACGGATCTTCATTTGCATCAAACCAGCCTTTATCGCAAGATTACGTAAACGTGGGAAATACACGATCGATCAGCGGAAGTTTGAATTTGAATCTGAGAACCATTTTTACACAGAAGAAAAGCGGTTCGAAAGCACCGGCCACAACACCCGCCCGTCAAACCGGTCGTCCCCCGTCTGCTACAGCCCGCCAATCACAGGATAAGCCGGAGGAAAAGAAAGCGTTTTCATTTAAAAATCTCTTTATGACCGGTATTAACAATCTGTCACCGATTTCTCTCAGAGCTTCTGAAACCAGAAAAATTAATCACAGCGGATTGATACTCAGCGATTCAACCGGCCAGGAACGGGTAAACTGGGCTTACCGGTATGGTTTCTCTGATACTCCGGGAGATTCCTTTGCCGTCGATCAGGTAAGTGCGAATTATCGCGGATTAAATATTACACGAAACTTCAGTGTTCAAAGCGGGTATCAGCTAACGAAACGGATCTCTACGTCTTTTGATTATTCCTTATCCAACACGACGAATGAATCGGGCGTAAATTTGACGGAAACGTTTACACAAAATTATTTTCCGTCCGGAGATACGGGGAAAAACGGCTTTGTTCTCCCCGGCTGGTCTGTCAAGTGGACGGGACTGAATACAATTAAATATTTAAATAAATACACAAGCAATGTGACATTAGAGCATCGGTACGCCGGCAAACAAATGGTTCAGTATCGGAACGGTGAAGAGTTAAATTCGACGTATACCCATGATTATCAACCGCTTATAGGTTTAACGGTTGCATTTAAAAATGGACTTCGTACGAATATGCGATATATACGAAAACTGGAAATACGAAACACAGATGCCGATACAAAAAAGAATTATACGGATAATGCAACATTGACAATGAATTACAACCATAAGGGGGGGCTGTCCATCCCTCTACCCTTCATGGATAAACTCAATCTTGAGAATTCCATGGACTTTTCAATGACCTTTACGTTCAGCAATCAGAAAGGACTGCAGCGACGCGGCGATGTAGTAGAGTTTGCCGTTATGGACAGAACACAGCGATGGGTGTTTCAACCCGAATTAAGCTATCAGTTTTCCCGTAACATCAATGGTTCGGCCTGGTTTATGTACAGTGAGACTGAAAGCAAATTACCGACAAGAATTTCCCGGGATTTCGGTATTCGGGTCAACATCAGGATTCGGGGATGATCAACAAGTTTTACATAGTCGCGGCCGTTTTTCTTTTTACGGCTGTAGTCATTCGGTCTGAACCGGTATTCACGGGTCAAAAAGCATTTGATTACTTGATACATCAAACCGATATGGGACCCCGAAACCCGGGGAGTCCCGGCCATCAGGCTTGTCTGGACTGGCTGATCCATCAAGGAAGATTGTTGGCCGATACCGTTGTCGTTCAGCGTTTTACAGGATTTAATCCGTATGGAGATTCTGACATTCCTATGGCAAATGTGATTTACCGTTATCGGCCGCATATTAAGAAAAGAGTCATGCTGATGGCTCATTGGGATACCCGTCCCGTTGCGGATTTGGACCTGTTTGATAAAGATCTTCCCATTCCGGGCGCCAATGACGGGGCAAGCGGTGTGGCCGTTTTGATGCATCTTGCCGAATTATTCAAACAGTATCCGCCTACAATCGGCATTGATCTGGCTTTTTGGGACGGAGAAGACTCGGGAAGGCCCTCTCGTCCGGAAGAATTTGCGCAGGGCAGCCGTTTTTACAGCCGTAATCAAATTGAACCGGTTCCGCAAAAGGCCATTCTTATTGATATGATCGGTGATGCGGATCTTAAAATTTATTACGAGTTGTATTCTTTAAAATTTGCGCCAAAACTTGTTACAGAAATCTGGAAAATTGCCAGAGATATGGGATTTTCGGACGTTTTTATTCCTCTTCAGGGTCCAATGGTTTATGATGATCACGTTCCTCTTTCGGGAAAGGGAATTCCATCCATTAATATTATCGATTTCCAGTATCCCCGCGCCGGTTTGAACTATTGGCATACACATGAAGATACGCCTGACAAATGTTCGCCGCAAAGTCTTGAAATTGTTGGATCGGTTCTGCTTAAATGGGTTTATTCACAATGATTGGAAGCCATATGGAAAAAGGATTTGCTAAAATACATATTCCCCTCTTAAAAGACATTCAGGATGTGCTAGAGCGGGAACTTATGGAAGCCGGAATAATTCAGGCCATTGAAACCAATGATCATGAGATTTTGATCTGGGAAGACTGGAACAAGAGTGATGATATTTTTACACTTTTGAAAAACCGGTTTCCTCATGTCAATATTGTACGGGAATTTGTGCCTGATCAGGACTGGAATCTGACCTGGATCGAAGGATTCCAGCCGTTGAAAATAAAACGTTTATGGGTTTCACCGCCGTGGCACAGAGATAAAGTCCCTGTAAATGAACCGGTTATATGGATTAATCCGGGCTCTGCTTTTGGAACCGGGACACACGAATCAACGCGATTGAGTTTGTTCCTTATGGAAAAACATTTATACAACGGTGCAAATGTAATTGATCTTGGTTGCGGGTCGGGCATCCTATCTATCGCGGCTTTTATCCTGGGAGCCGAGACCGTGTATGCCTGTGACATTGATCCGCAAATCGAGGATAATATCACAGAAAATCTTCAATTAAACGGCCATCCGTCCGTGCAGTGGGAGGTCCGGGATGTTTTAAGCCTGGAGGATTATACGTGTGATTTTGCCCTGATCAATATCCAGAAACCGGTTATTTTTCCGCTCCTGGATAAATTTGCAACGCTGCCGCGGAAGCGCAAACCGGATAAATTAATTCTTGCGGGACTTTTGACGACGGATGCAATAGATCTTGAACGTAAATTGAACCAATCCGGATACCATTTAATGGATTCCTTATCAGAAAAGGAATGGATTGGAGCTTATGCTGAAAGAAAAGGGTAATATGATCATAAAAAAAGCGCTGTTTTTCACTTTATCCGGGATTCTCCTGTTAACCTCCTGCGGGCCGGACGTGCCTGTTTCACCCGATAACACACTCGGAGATATCCCGATATTGGACGATCCTTTAATAACGGTCCATCCCAATATGGATCAAATACACCTTCAGGTTAAAGGAAGTGATGATAAACCGGGTTCTCAACTTTCGGTTTATTCACGGGTTTTTTTAACGGGGAGCGATTCTGTTTGGCTTTTTACCGAATTGAATGACCGGGGTGAAAAGGGAGACCAAATCCCCAATGACGGATATTTTGGCATAACAGTTGATACGACCATATCGGATACGGCAAGCGGGATGCTGACAGCACAATTTTTCGCAATAGACAGTGATGATAATATGTCAGATACGGTTCTGGCTTTTTGGAATTTAAGCAAAAACACGCCGCCATATATTACGAATGTCTGGTCCCCGGATACCGTAATGCGACCGGACCCGGGATTGACTGACACGTTTGTTGTTCGGGTTCAGGCCCATGATAATGATGGGTTGAAAGATATCATTGCTGTTTTTTTTCAGGTACGGAGCGTTGACGACACAACGGTTTGGAACAGTAATCCCCTCTTTGTCCTGAATGATGCAGGAATCGGCGCCGATCGGGTATCCGGAGATGGCATCTATTCCACATCGCTGACAATCAGCTGGGAAAATCGGCTGGTGGATAATATTTTCAGGTATTATGCTTTGGACTGGTCCGGAAACATGAGTGAATTTGTGCTGGATACGATCACAGTTTATAAAGATTTTATCCCGGAAATTCACAATTTCTTTCTCGGAAGCAGCTCGCAGATTACAAAACCAACAGAAGGATCACCTTCCGACAGTGTCTTGTTTTATGTAAACGTTTCTGATGAAAATGGTCTTGAAGAGATTACATCCGTTCATCTTTTGCGGAAAAATCCGGCAGGATCCTGGAATGAACTCAATTTTCCACGAGGGTATGATGACGGTTTACATGACGATTTTTCAGCCGGCGACGGATGGTTTACCGTTACGTCTGGATTTGGCCAGGATGATGAAACAGGATCTTATTATTATCGGGCTGTGGTTACGGATGCTTTCGGAAATTATGTTCTGAGCACGGATTCAATTGCTGTTGATTTAATAGAAGCAATTCCTTCAGGGTTTATTCCTGATAATGTGAATAAAAAGCAAAGGTAAGGAGAAAAATGATCAGAAAAACAGTCCCCGTTATCTTTGCTTCAATAGCATTATTTTCAATTGTTAATGCAGCCCCGTTCCTCGTGGCAGAGAAATTCACATTCAGCGATACCCTGGTCTACGAGGGACTGGGAGCTAACGGCGTCAGCAATATTCTTTTCCTGGACGACAGCACCTATTTCTTTTCGACCGGTTACGGATTGTCTGTAACGCCGGATGGTGGCGAGCGCTTTTACACTTATTATAATCATCCCAATGCCGTTCGGTATGGAGGCGTAACATCCTTTACATCTCTTGGAACACATTTGTGGGTTGCAACGGCATTCGACAGCGTTGGCGTTGAAGAAAGCACTGCAACGGGCAATGGAATCAGTTATAGTCCCGACAGAGGGTTAACCTGGTTACAATATCCGCAAATGGTGGATCATCCCGATTCAAATTTTGTCTTGCTTTACGGAGATACAATTCGTGCTTTACCGACGACGGTTCCCATAGATAATTTGACATACGATATGGCTGTTCATGTAAACAGTAAAGGCGATACATTATTGTGGGCAACCAGTTTTGCCGGAGGGACCCGCGTAAGCCGGGATTTGGGAAAAACATGGAAACGGGTTGTTTTGCCGCCGGACAATATGGACTTTCTTGATGACCAAAGTGATTTGAATTTTAATCTGAGCCCTGTAGACCGGCCTGACCTGAATCTGACCGGCAATTATAATCATCGTGCATTTTCTGTTATTGCCAAAAATGATTTGGTTGTCGTTGGAACGGCCGGCGGCGTGAATGTTTCTATGAACAGCGGCCGAACATGGCGGAAATATACGGCTCAAAATTCAGGTCTTAGCGGCAATTTTATTGTAGCCCTTCATCTTGGGCCGGACGGAACCATTTATGCCGCTGCGCTTCCGGCTGTTGGCGTCGGAGAGTATCAGAGCCTCAGTTTTACAACCAGCGGTTTTGGAGGAGCGCTGTATTGGGAAAACACTCTAAAAAACAAAAGGCTGTATAATATTAGCACGGCAGCAAATCGTGTTTACGCTGCATCTAAAACCGGAATTTGGGTTTCTGGCGACAAATGGAACTGGGTTCCCATGGCGTATCCGAAAGACAGAATCTCAGGAGATCAGTTATATTCTGATGAAGTCTATGTTGTTGACACAGATCCCCTCGGGCGGTTGTGGGCCGGAACGGGAGATGGCCTTGCGTATACGGAGGATGACGGTTATAACTGGGTGATAAAGCGTCGGGTTAACTCTCTTGGACTATCAACGGAATTGAAAATTTCAGTCTATCCCAATCCGTTTTCTCCCGGCAGAATGAATTATTTTGAGGGGGAGGGCCATGTTCGATTCCATGTGGCAATTCCCGAAAACGGCACGCTATCCCTGGACGTGTTTGATTTTGGCATGAATCGCGTCAAAAGGGTTCTAGAAAATGCATCTGTTACATCCGGAGAACAGGATTTTGTATGGAACGGACGAAACGGTCTGAATGATATCGTAGCAAATGGAACATATTTTGTAAGGGCTCTTTTTAAAGGAAATGGCAAAGAATCGCTGGCGTGGTCAAAAATCATAATTTTGGAATAATATCATGATATACAATTGGATAAAAAACGTTTCAATTTTTCTCCTGACAGCAGGACTGGCTTACGGAGGCTCTGACGAGACAGGAGGGTATGCAGGAGCCTTTCTGAGAATGCCCTTAAGCGCCCGGTCTGCGGCTTTGGGAAATGCGGTCGGGTCTCTTGCGGAAAGTCCTGAAAATTTTATTGAAAATCCTGCCCTTCTCTCATCGCTAAACAGGCGTGAATTCGGTTCTTCCTTTCAGTTTCTGACTCTTGACCGGTCTTTGCATATGGTTAGCCTTGCCCTTCCCCTTCCCCCAAGTGCCGGTCTTGCATTTGCATGGGTACATGCCGGGGTGGGAAAGATTGAAGAACGAAATTTTTCAAATGTCGTCACCGGAGAACTTCAAACCTCACAGGATGCACTGTATATCGGCTTTTCCAACAGGCTGGGGAAAAGTTTTACCGTCGGGATCAATGCAAAAATCCTGATTGATCAACTTCCTGACGTTACTGCAACCGGGTTTGGATTGGACCTGGGTTTTTATTATCGAGCCTTTAACACCCTTAATATTGGACTGACACTGAAAGACATTGACAGTAAAATCAATTGGAACACCAATAATATTTATACGTTTGGATCCCAAAAATCTGATGCATATCCCAGAATGATTCAGATAAGCGGAGATTATGATTATGATGATTGGTTGTTGATGACGATTGCCTATAAAGGCAGTTTTGATATTCGCCCGACCTGGCATGGCGGTTTTGAAGTGAAAACCGGGGAACGTTTTGCTCTGAGAGCCGGTCTTGACGACAGAATGCCGGTGTTCGGTTTAAGCACCCGATATCATGTCTGGGGAGATATAGATACACGGATAGATTATGCCTTTTTATTTGGCCGATACAGCGAAGGATACAGTCATGTTTTTACGTGGATTTTCTCGTTTTAAAAAATATCATTTTATATTGCTCACACTCCTGGCGGGTTTTGCTTATGCAGGAACAGGCCTCACGGTTCTTTCTTTGCCGGAAGATCCTGTGAGGGGATGGTCAACCGTCGGTTCGGACTCTTTTGCGGGTGCTTCATCGTGGCCTGTATTTCTCCCGGAGGACGGAACGCACTATCACGCTTCTCACACGTTTTGGATGTTTGATACACCCTATTCCAGGGTTATGGCAGGAAACCGGAAATTCTTTGCGGGTGCTTCCTTTCTTATGACGGAAGGAATTGAAATCCGAACTGATGTCGCAACAGAGCAACCGATTGATGAAACAGGGTATTACAACGGAACCCTTTTTGCCGGAAGAGAATGGATTATCAATCCGAAATTCCGCATTGGGACCACCGGACAAATTGTTTTTGAACGGCTGTATCATGCTTCTGCCCTCGGGCTGGCAGTTAACGTTGCAGGGGCATATCGACTTTCTGAGCATGCTTTTGTTACGGCCGGCGTAAAAAATCTGGGTAAAATGCAGCAACTCTATCGGAAATCCACACCGTTGCCGCTCAATATATATTCCGGGGTTTTTATTGCTTATAAAGGTCTGAGAACCGGATTTGACGTGAATATTGATGAAAACGGTGAATTTGCAGGCGATTGTCTTCTTGAATATCGGCTGGACAAAATATTTTCTGCCGGCCTGTCCTATTCAGGCGTAACGAACAGCTGGCATGTGGGGGGAAAACTTCATTACAAACAACTTGATATTGGCGTTGGTCAGTTTTTTCTTCAGGATCAGATTGCTTATCCAGTAATGTTCACACTTGCATACTCCCCCGGAAAATTATAGGCAGGAAACACACGATGTCCGGGGGATGAAAAAAGACTGTTGTTATAGAAACAGCATGCGGAATCAACAATTCCTCCTGTAATACAAAGTGCGGAATAGTTATATTTGGAATGTTATGAAAATCGCTCATATTCACATATTGTCACTGCTTCTCGCGGCCGTTTTCCTCACATATTCCTGTGAGGATATTCTGGGTGTGCGGGATCCGCAACCGCCTGACAGGCCTACCGAGTCCCATTGGGTGCCTCCAACATCACCGGAGCTGGTCATAGCCAATATGGAAAGTGCGTTTGCTTATCGGGAATATGAAACATATATCAAGTGTCTGAGTGATACCGGCCAATACAATCTGCCTCTTTACCGGTTTATCCCGTCTGTTGTAACGTCCATCCGATATCCGGGGAAATTTGACACATGGGGCTTAAATGAAGAACAAGTCTGGTTCCAGTCCGTTCTGGCGTCATGCCCCGGGGACTCTCTGTTACGTCTGAAAATTACAGACGATGAGCCCTTTGTAGAATTGCTCGATACGGTTGAATATCAGTTCTCATATACCATCAATCTACATCATATTCGCCAGGGACCTCCCGTTTTATATGAAGGGAAAGGAATTTTCCGTATGGTGAGAGATGCGAGAAATTATTGGGTGATATATCGCTGGGACGACATCAGCACCGACCATGCGGACTGGACTGATTTAAAGGCGCTTTTCTGATGAACAAATTTATATTTCTTCTGCTTTGCGCCGTTCTGTTCATTCTTCCGGTGTCATGCAATAATATATTTGCCCCCGAATTGGGTGATACCGGTAAGCAGGGAATGCTCTATCACCCTGTTATGACCCATCCTTCACAGGTCTTGACCAATTTCAGGTATGCCTACATTTATCGGGACAGTCTTGTTTATTCTATGATTATAGACAGTAATTTTGTTTTCGTCTATTATGAACCGGACGATGAAGGCGGAGGCGGGCATTATGAATCATGGCCCAGAGATGTTGAATTAAGAGCCACGGGCGGACTCTTCCGGGCATTCAGACCTATTGACCTGATCTGGAACACCACGCTTGACAGCAGCTTCAGCTATATAGAAGATGATATTATCCTGAAAACAGAAAAAGCATGGTTTGACAGTGCCAACTATTCAGAAATGGTAAAATCATTCCAGTTGAATTTGGGCGACAATCTTGTCATTATCGGCTCAGCCATCTTCAACTTTATTAAGAATCCCTGGGATGGGCAATGGCGTATTGTACGGTGGCGGGATGAATCCAGTTTTTAATCGTTTATTAAACAAAAAAATCCCATATCGTGACAGTCGTTTTGAAAAAATTCTTATGTGTGTTCTTTTATCCCTGTTCATGACTTTTTTATTCCTGCAAATGTTAACGAAGAGGCCGTCCGTGCCGGAAATACAGGAATCATTTTATTCAAAGGCCATTATTTATTTTAATGATTCAATACCTGATTATACGCTGATACATGCCAACCCGCCCGTAAAAGATACCCTTTGGGTTTTGGAGTTTTCATATTCATCCGAAAGGCATGTTCATGAAGATCTGTACCGTTTTGGATTGTTTTGCGGGTCCTTAAACAAATACTGTTCTGTAAAACCCGATTCTGTTTCCGACCGTATAATCCTTACCGTCAGGGATGAAAACAGAATGAAAGAAGGAATTATCCGCCTGTTTAGACAAAAAACCGAACCTAAGGCAATAAAAGGACGAATCGTTCTGATTATTGATGATTTTGGTTATAACTACGGAACAACGGAACAGGGGTTCATGAAATTGAATCCGGCCGTTACATTTTCTGTCATTCCCGGGCATGCATATTCCTCAAAAGTTGCTCATCTTGCTGTTAGATACGGCCATCCTGTTATGATTCATATGCCCATGGAACCTCTCAAATATCACGGGGGCGAAGAACGTTTTATTATCATGGATGGCATGGACCGTCATGAAGTGGAATATCGAATTAATAAAGCCGTTTCGGAATTGCCCATGGCCAGGGGAATGAATAACCATATGGGATCCCGGATAACCGGATCTGTTGATATGATCAATAAAATTTCCCGCGTATTAAAAGATCTGGATCTTTTCTTTGTGGATTCCTATACCGTTAATGGAACCGTTGTTAGGAAAGTAATGAAATCCCATGGAATCCGTGTTTTTGAACGGGATATTTTTTTGGATCATGTTAATTCAGAACAGGATATACGGCGACAGTTAATAAAGCTCTCCCGGATTGCACAGAAAAAAGGGATTGCTGTCGGTATCGGACACAATCGCCCTTTAACGCTTATGGTTTTGAGAGACATGATTCCGATATTGGAGAATGATGGATTTGAATTTGTACCTGCAGGAGATCTGATAAAGCCGTGAAAAAAATAAAAGCGTTTGTTGAAGTAACCCGCGGAGACCGGGTGGAAAGTATCCACCATGCAGAAATAAGTGTATTTGACAGGGAAGGACGCGAGGTCTTTGGAACAGAAAATACAGGCCGTAAAACGTACCTTCGCTCCAGTGCAAAACCCTTTCAGGCAACAGTATTGCTGGATACGAAGACAGATCAGTTTTTTGGGATTCCCGAAGCGTGGATTGCTTTAACCTGCGCATCTCATAACGGGGAAGAAATTCATGCGGATATTGTCCGGGCCTTTCTGCAAAAAATCGGACTGGATGATTCAGCGCTTCAATGCGGGACCCATGTGCCTTTGGTGCATACCTTTGGCGATGGTTCAGAACAAATCCGTGAATCATATTCTCCCGTATATCATAACTGTTCCGGCAAGCATACGGGCATGCTGGCTGTTTGCAGGCACCTTGAAGAAGAAGTGCAAACATATCTGCATTTTGATCACCCGGTCCAGAAAATGATCCTGAAAAAAATTGAAGCCTATTCAGAAGAAAAAGCAATTCACCTTGCTCTGGACGGATGTACGGCGCCAGTATTTTACATATCTGTTCAGGGGATGTCCCGCATGTACCGGCACCTGGCATGCGGTTCGGACGAGAGTCTGGGGAAAATCTGGAAAATAATGACAGAAAATTCGTATCTGATCGCGGGAAAAGGCCGCTTTGATACGCAAATTATGGAAATTTGTAATGGGAAAATTGCCGCAAAGGTTGGTGCAGAGGGCGTTCAGGGCTGTGCTGTAAGACTTCCGGACGGACGGCGATTTGGCATTAATATCAAGATTCTGGACGGAAACCGCCGGGCATTGGCCTCCCTTCTTATTGAAACCCTTCTTTACCTGGAAGCACTAACAGATACGGAAATTGAATTGCTGAAACCTTTTCACCGTCCTGAACTTAAAAATTATGCAGGACGCTCTGTCGGTGAAATTCGGGCGATATTTGAAAATATTTGATGATTGAGTTCCGGTGTTGGGTTGTTTGTATTCGGTTGTTTCCAACTTTTACTTACTTTATTAATTGAAAGGTCTTATCTTAAAGGCCCGAAAATCTTTGAGAAAGAGAGGCAAATAAAATGAAACATTTTTTGGTTGGATTAATGATCACTCTGATGACTGTTACCGTTTCATACGGACAGCTATTTATCAATGAAATTGACTACGACCAGCCGTCGACGGATACGGCCGAATTTATTGAAATTGCAGGGCCGGCAGGAACTTATACCAATGTACGGCTGGAGCTTATAAGCGGACATACCGTTCCGGGTACAATGTATCGGTCTGTTGATATTCCATCTTTAACTTTAAGCAATGATAAAGACGGATATGGATTCTTTGTGATCGGTGCGGCTACGGTAACCAATGTTGACCTTACGCCTGCGGGATGGCCAACAACCAACATAATACAGAATGGCGCTCCGGACGGTGTCGTTCTGAAAATAAATGGTGTTATTGTTGATGCCGTTTCATACGAAGGCTCCATGAATGACGAAAATGGAAATCCAATGGAGCTTGCTTCAACGGCAGATGTCTGGGAAGGTGATGAAGGCATGTCTTTGGGACGGATGGGCCTGAAAGGAAGCCCGTGGCAGGTTGCTGCCATTACACCGGGCGATGCAAATATTGATCAGGTTTTTGAAGATGTAAACTATCCTCCCGTTGCCCGCGCCGGTAATGACCGGACGGTTCGCGCCGGAGATGACGTCACCCTTGACGGCAGCGAGTCGTCTGATCCTGACGGATCCATTGAATCATATCTATGGACACAGATTGGCGGCACAGCCGTTTCTATTTCAAATGCAAATACAGCCGTTGCCGGTTTTGTTGCACCGTCGTCTGCCGCAAACCTTGTCTTCCAGCTGGAAGTTACGGACGATGAAGGAGCGACAGGTTTGGATACCGTGGCAATTACCGTTGTGGAAGTCACAGAATCGGCCATTATTATCAGTGAATATGTTGAAGGATCTTCCAATAATAAATATCTTGAAATTGCCAATGTTGGAGATGAAGCCGTAGATCTGAATGCTTCCGGCTATACAATCGGACAGGCGGTTAACGGGAGCGGCAATTATTCTGATTTAAGTTTTACGGACTGGGGTCATCTAAAAAATCTTGGCCCCGGAGAAGTAATAGTGCTTGCTGCTGACGGACATTCCGTTTATTCCTCTCCCGATACGGTTCTGATATATCCGTCAGTTATTCACTTTAACGGCAATGACGCCGTTGCATTGTTGCAAAACGGGATTGTTGTAGATGCCGTGGGGGATCCGAATAATTCGTCTTATTTGATTCAAGACATGACCCTTCGGCGAAAAAGTAATATTGTTTTGGGAAATCCGGTTTTTGATTTAGACGAATGGACCCAGCTGCCGATAGATGATATCAGCGGTCTGGGCATGCACGGCGGAGCAGATGCACCGGCTTTTGACAACCCTGTCCGCTCTCCTCAATTTGTGACGTCAGCAAATGAAATTGAAGTCTCAATTGATATTATTCCTTCTGAAAACGGCGCCGCAATTACGGGAATGGAAATTGAATTCGGTACGGGAGGAAGTTTTCTGAATAAGGTAAGCAAAGATGATACATGGTCTGACGGAAACACATGGACCGGTGCTATCCCTGCGCAAAGCGGAAATCAAAAGATCAATTACCGTTTTGTTGCCCATGATGCCGATGAAAAATCATATACATCCGGCGCCTTTAATGTTCTGGTCGCGTCAACCACGCCGACACCGATTTCTGAAATTCATGACAATATTTCCGCCTATGACGGGCAAATCAAAACCATCCGCGGCGTTATGACCATCGGTGTTAACATTATTCAAACAGGGCGCACCAATGCGTATGTGCAGGACAATTCCGGGAATGGTCTCAATCTTTATGATCCCGTCGCCTATCCTGATCTGGTCAGAGGCGTTGAAGTAACGGCTGTAGGCGAAGTGGATCTTTATTATACAACCATTGAGCTGAAAGATTTTGATTATAAAATTGAAGCCGCCGGTCAGGAACTTCCCGCGCCGGCCGAAATAACCGTTGCCCAGGCAAATTCTGACGAATGGGAAGGGACGCTGATCAAAGTTACCGGAACCGTAAGTGCAATTACTCCTTATTCCAACAGCACAGCCGTGACAATCCAGGACGGGGGCAGTGGGCTGGAAGTTGTTTTCTGGAATTCCACAGGAATCGATATTGCAGCCCTGGATGTGGAAAAAATGGCTACATTTATTGGTGTGGGCAATCAGTATGCTTCCAAGTATCAGCTTGTGGTCGGATACCAGGATGATTTTAGTGTGGTTACAGGATTGCATGATAACATTTCTGTCATACCTGAAAACTTTGAACTTTTACCAGTCTATCCGAACCCGTTTAATGCCAGGGCTGTGATTAGCTGGAAACTGCCCGAATCTGCACAGGTTACAGTGGATGTTGTCAATTTGACAGGTCGTGTTGTTGCGGTGCTTTCACAGGGTTATAATGAAGCCGGCGTGTATTCACACATCTGGGATGCCGAAAACCTTGCTTCCGGTATTTATGTGGTAAGGATGCAGACGCAAAACAAGCGCTTTCATCAAAAACTCGTTTTACTTAAATAAATGGATAGAAAATTATGACAAACCGCTTTTCAGGTTTGTGGATTCTTTTACTGATTCCGGCATTGCTTTCGGCAGTGCCGGATCATCTTTATATGACCGAACTTGTCCTGCTTCCCAATAAGGCCGAGTATGTCCAAATAACGAATCCAACAAACCAAACCATTCAGCTTGGTGATTATTATCTGACAGATGCAACAGATACCGCCAACGGCAAGTATTACTACAACCTTCCGTCCGGTGAGGATTTCTGGTCAGGCCTTTCCTCTGATTTCGTTGCTCGTTTTCCGGATATTTCCATTGCCCCCGGTCAATCGCTGATTGTAGGACTGGGAAGAACGTCAGATTACAGTGACGAATATGGATCAGCACCGGATTTAAGTCTGAAAAACGATATGTTGCCGGCCGGAGGGGAAGCTACGATTCCCGGTCGTTTAAACGGTTATCTGGATGACATTGCAGAAACGCTGGTTCTGTTTTACTGGGACGGTTTATCTTCAATCGTCAAGGATGTGGATTATCTGATCTGGGGCAATCGCTCTCATGCTGTGGATAAAACCAATGTTGCCGGTTATGCGCCGGATACTCCCGTTAACCAGCAAAGCGTTGCGTTGGTGCATGGCGTTGATCAGAAAATGATCCACAATGATGAAGGCAGCGAACCGGCTTCCGGAGGAAATGGTATTTCGGGTCACGACGAAACGGGCGAACCCCTGGATACCACATGGGATGTTGTGGATAAAGGGGAATCCAAGCCGACCATCGGAACCCTTCAACGAATTCCGGCAAATCCGACGACGGTGGATACGTTAACGTTTCAGGTCTCAGTAACAGACGCGTCGGACGCAGTAACCGTTCAACTGGTTACTCGATTTGCAGGTTCAAAAACAGTCCATCCCATGATGGCAATTTCAACCGATCAGTACCGGGCTGTTCTGGATCCGTTCACACCCAGCGGGACGTTAATCTACTATGCCAGAGCTGAAAACGCATGGGGTCTAAAAGACTCTTCCCTGACACAAAGCGTTACAATTTCCGATCCGCCCGAAGTGCTGACGATCCGGGATGTGCGGGATAATTATGATGTGTATAACGGAGAAACCGTAACGCTTCGCGGTGTAATGACCATCGGATCAGGAAAACTCAGAACAGATCGACTTTCCGCCTATTTTCAGGATGGATCAGGCCGGGGAATTAATGTCTACCGGGCATCCATGATCGACCTGCCCCGGGGAACAGATGTGGAAATTACGGGTGAAATCACTGAATTTGGCGGCGTAAAAGAGATAGTTGTTTCGTCTTATAATATTATTGGTACTGCACCTCTGCCGGAACCATTAAATATATCCGTGGAAGTTTTAAGGAGAAATCCTCTGGAATATGAAGGGTCTTACCTTAGACTTTCGGGCATGATCTCAAGCCGCGGCGACAATGTGGGAGGCGGTTCCAATATTGACATTGACGACGGAACCGGTTCGGTTACGATTCGTATCTGGAACTCAACGAATGTGCTTTTGAATGAATCGGGAATTATCGTGAATGATGAACTGGACAGCCTGCTTCAGGTAGGCAATATGATCACCGTTAATTCTGTGGGAGGAGTATATAATAACAATGCACAGCTTTTGGTTGGCTATGCAGACAATTTTGCCCCCTGGATTGAAGGTGAAGATTGGGATGCCGGCGTTTCCCTGAAAATTGCCCCCTATCCCTTTGTTCCTCAGGCAGGGGAAGTTCTGCAATATACCTTTGGATTTCCGTCCGGAGTGCGTCTGGTCCTCAGGGTTTATGATATGTCCGGACGCCATGTTGCAACACTCTTCGATGAGTTCAAAGGGCTTAGCCGTGAAATTACCCGGATCTGGAACGGCAGAGATGCCACAGATAAGCTCCTTCCCCCCGGACAATATATTATGCATCTGGAAGGAACGGACCGTTCAACAGGGAAAGTCACGTCAGACATGGCTCCATTTGTGATTGCAGTAAGATTTTAAGAGAGAATTATGAAAAAAATAATACGATTAAAAACGACGCTGTTTCTGCTGCTGGTTTCAGGGGTTGCTTATGGTCAGGTTTTTACAGATTATTGGTACGGTTCAGCAGCAGATGCAGGCATGGGAGGATCGGGAACTGCCGTTTCAGCAGACCTCTGGAGTCCGGATGTTAATCCTGCCGGTCTTTCCGAATGGAAAACACCCGGTTTTGCTGTGGATTATTCACAACCGTTTTCCAGGGCTTTCACAAAAAACAGCCGTGCGGTACTGGCACTTCCCCTGCCCGGAAATTTTGGCGTTGTAGCGTTACGAGGATTTATGAGCAGAGTTACTTACGGGGGGAATGACCTGACGTCAGAAGCAAGTTTCGGCCTCTCTCATGCTTTCTATCTTCAAAAAGATTTGCGCTCTTCCCTCTCTGTTGGATATAATCTTAATTACCTACAGGTTGATTATGGCACAACGTCAGCCGGCGTCTCCGGTGACGGATCCGACGGCGTAAACCTGGGCTCCGGTTCAGCATGGGGAATAGACGTGGGGATGAAAGCCGGCCTCCGCTCCCGGGCATGGGCAGGGTTCTTTTTGAAAAACATTAACAATCCCGCGCTGGGAACGTCCGGGACGGCCCAAAGTGTTCCGGCCAAAATTGCAATCGGTATCGGTTATCAACCCTATTTTGGCATGACTACGACATGGGAAATTGAAAAAGTGTTGGGACGGGATGAATATCAGGTTCAGGCAGGACTGGAATATTATGTTCTGGAATGGCTTGTTTTAAGAACAGGATTGTCACACGAACCCAGCCAGCTTACCATGGGAACCGGCATAAGAACCGGATGGGTTGATGTGGATTATGCCTTGATAACACATCCGGTATTACCGTTAACACACATGTTTTCACTCAGATTGCAGATGAACCGACAGGATCGGTGAGATCATGATGAAAATGACCAGACTATTCTTACTGTTATTCTTCCTGCTTATGAGTCTGAGCGCGGCTTTTGCTGCCAAACCGGACCTGAATACCATGGAAGAGACTGACCTTTATAAACTCGGTTTATCCGATGAGGCTGTGGAGGCAATTCAAGATTTCCGTCTGTATCACGGCGGTTTTGCCAATATTTATGAAGCATCCGGACTTCAGGGAATCAGTCATGAAGAATTTGTTATTCTGAAAAATAATGTGTCCGTCTTTCCCATTCTTTTGTCTGAAAAGGAACAGCGTCTTGAAGACAGTTATTATCAACTTGAACGCATGGCTTTTTCCGAAGGCTCGTCAGAGGGACTGGTTGAAGAATGGATCCGTTTGCTGAGTTCGCCCAAAAATGTGAATCGGATGAATTATTACGATCTGATGAATCTGCCGGGTGTATCTCCCATTGATGCCGTAGCTGTTGAAAAATTCAAAGCGACTGAGCAGGAAATTAAATCTGCCCGGGATTTAAGGGGCATTGACGGATTATC
>DKER01000038.1:57143-61132 GCA_002452555.1 Fidelibacterota bacterium UBA6817
GCTTTGCAGGTTTTCCAGACAAAGACTTATCCCCTGGATATTTATCACAAAATTCTCATCAATAAAGATCAGCGCTGGTCAGGCGGGATTTCGTATAACCGTCCGATGGGCCAAGCGGATGAATACTATCAGCTTGGAGATGTGGGAAGAATTCCGCGTGTTAAGGCTTTTGTCGGACTGGAATATCCCGAATCGGGAAAAGTGCGCATCAATAAACTGATAGCCGGAAATTATGTGGCCGCTTTCGGTCAGGGTATCGTCATGGAATCCGTGGATTATTTCACACCCCGCAAAAGCGGTTATGGCTGGCGGAAAAGATTGTATGGTATTTCAGGGGATGTATCTAAAAACACATTTGTCCCCCTCCGGGGCGCAGCAGCTGAATTGCAGGTTGGTCCCGTTTACTGGACGCCGTTTGTCAGCTATGAATCAAGAGATGCGGTTTTGAATCCGGACAGTTCATTTTCAATGCTGATCCGTATGGAACCCCGGTATGAATACGGGTTAAATGGCCAGCTGACAGAATCTATCATGCGAAATGTCGACGAATTGATGTATGGATCAAATGTCCGCTGGCGCGTAAACAGCAGTACTCATATAGGCGTTACTGCGTATGAAAGTCTTTACGACCGGGAAAAAGATTTTCAAATCCAAACAATTGTAGCACCGGAAAATGTACGGCACTATCTGAACCATATTGGAAATTCTGCGGATACCGAAGTAGCCGGCATTTATGAAAACAGCGGCGAATCGGCACTCTGGGCCCGGGCTCGATCCTATCGTCGCGTTATCGGCGGTGATTTTTCCACCGTTTATAAAAATCTTGCCGTTCAGGGTGAAATCGGCGTTCTGGATGTTGACGGAGATGTGTTGAATATGAAAAAGGACCCGGTCGCCTGGGTTTTGAACATGTACTGGCAATTTGACAATTTTAATATTTTGCTTCTCTATCGCGACTATGATCTTGCTTTTGACAACCCGTATCAACGTTCTTTTTCAAATTATCAGCGTTATAAAAGCACGATTCTGGAAGACGTGTTTTACCTTAAAGATCCATCCCTTGGATTTTTGTATACCGGCGCTGCCCAACCGCAGGCTGAACGAGGCTTCTATTACAATCTTCGTTATCAATTTTCCCGCCAGTTTGTGACCACCATTGAACATGATATATGGAGTCGCGTGGCGGATATGTCAAAATACAACCGGCTTGTTTTTAATCTGGAATACAGACCGGTTTTCAATTACAGGTTCCGTCTGAGACAGAAATGGCAGAGCCGGGGTGCTATGAATGCTTATGCCCCCACCGGCTATGAGTCCACTGAAACACGGTTCGAAGGCATCATGCGAATGTCCAGATACAATGAATTAAGGCTATTGCTTGCCACCGGATACACGGCCTTTAATCCAAGGGCAAGACTGGTATACAATACGGCAGGGGGAACGTCAATGGTCGGAAATGCAGGAAGCCCCAGCAAAGCAATTGCCGCCCAGGTAACGCATAATTTTAATGACCGCTTTAAAGTCATGGGTCAGATGATGATCTATGAAGGCTTTATCTGGAATTTTGAAGATACGGATTTTCGGGTTTTTAACTCAACGACCCAGGCCATTCACGGATGGTTTGCTTTCTTTTCACGGTTAAGCCCGGATATGTCTGTCCGTTTTAAATATTCTTTTGACCGTCATCTGAATGTTACAAATCATGTCGGCGGAATTGTTCCAACGTTAACCGGAGATTTTGAAATCACGGAAATTAATCATCCAAACATGACCAGTGATTTCAGGATTCAGCTGGATTACCGTTTTTAACCTGATGAGTGAACGGAGTTTTCTTATGAAAAAATTAGTGATAAATATGAAATTTGCCGGAAAAATCCTGACAGGTATTCTTCTTGTTGCTGCAATGGTTTTCGGTCAGTCTTTCTATTCCAATGTCCTGTTGGAGCCCAACGCACCTGTAACGGCCCGGGCCGTATCTCTTGGAGGATCCACACTTGCCGAAACAGGAAATCCGTTTTCGGCTGTTTCAAATCCTGCTGTCGGGTCCGGGATGAAAGGAATGCATTTTTCTTTCACCGGAAACGGTCTTCATCTCAGGGAACGGCGATCCTTTCCCATACAGGATTCTTTCGGGGATTTTTTAGCGGATAATGATTATGTCCATAACCGCTATTGGTCGACAACAGCAGGGTTTGCCCTGGGATATGGCGGAACAAACTGGACAGCAATGGCCGCTTATACACCGGTTTCTGACCTGAGGTATACATACGAAGAAGAAGTCCGCTCATCCACATTTGATTATAATCGTGATCCTTTGGTTGGATATCATCAGGTAAAATTTCAGGGACTGATTGGAGGCATATCCGGCGGAATATCTTATAGTCCCATTAAACAACTCAGTCTTGGCGTCAGCGGCACCATGCTTTCCGGCACCAATATTGAACGCGGATTGGGTGTAACCGTCATTGATATCCCGGATATTCGGCTGGCCTCGGATACAACAACCTTTGAATGGATCTCTTCTGAATTGGGAAGCGGATTTGATATGAGACTCGGTGTTGTTGTGCGGGCCGGCTCCCGTCATACGTTTCATGCATCCTATACAATAGCCGGGGATATCGAACTGGAAAATCCCGGAGTTATTGCATTAATGGATACAACCCTTGTCATGCCTGAATGGGTTTTTGATAAAAGTGTGGTAAAACAAAAAAGCAGCAGGCCTTCTGCCCTGTCCCTCGGATTCCGTTATATTCCGGAGAACATATTGAAAACAGAAGTGTTTGCTCAGGCAGACCTTACTCTTTGGAGCCGGTTTCAATCAGAATATTTTGGTTCGGATACAACGCTTTTTGATCCTAACTGGCAAAATACATGGACTGTCAGAGCAGGAGTTGAACATGTTTTTTCTTCCGGTGTGCCTATGCGGGCCGGATGGACATACGGCAGAAGTCCCGTTAGAAATGAACTGAACCGCAGTGAAATATCTTTTGGCACAGGGTATAGAATTGAAGCCCTTTTGCTGGATTTGAATGTTTCGTGGTACGAGACGATTTATCGGTATAATGATCTTTTTCCTATAGAGAATGAAGTCAGGATTTCCAAGGATAAAGTCCGGGAAACCGGAGTCCGTGTTATGGCAACCCTGACCTATTCTTTCTAAAAAACAGGATTTTTTACTATGCAGAAGATTCGATATACATCAATCATCATCATGATAATTCTCTTGCATCTGTCCCTGTTCGGAGGGAAATGGCCGTCATCGGATTATCAGAAAATCATGGTTCTTTTTACAAACGATGTTCATGGAGGTATTGACCGGCAGGAAGCCCGCTTCATGAACCCGGAATTTCCTCCTTTGATCGGCGGAGGGGCAGCCATTGCACATTATGTTAAGGCCGTGCGGGAGCAGGCAGAAAAAGAGGGTTCCGGAGTGATTATCCTGGATGCGGGTGATTTTTTCTCCGGACGTCCCATTGGAACACGGACAGAGGGGGCAGCCGTCATTGATTTTATGAATTTAGCCGGATACAATGCTATGGTTGTAGGAAATCACGATTTTGATCTGGGACTTGATGTGATCAAAGCAAGGTCCGCACAGGCACAATTCCCCCTGCTTGGCGCCAATGTGATTGAAGAATCCACCGGTCAGGTTGCAGAATTTCTTGAACCCTATACCATGTTGGATATTAATGGAATTAACATCGCGATTCTTGGCATCGCCACAACAATTACACCGGATCTGAGTTTTCCGGATCATGTGGCAGGGCTTACTTTTCTGCCGGAAATTCAGACATCCCGGGAATGGGTTCCCAAACTAAAAGATCTGGGAGCGGATCTCGTCATTCTTGAGACCCATGCCTGGACTCCCTATGATCGGGATGCGGCTTACAGACAACTGCTGTCAGACCTGAGAGAAAATAAAATTAAACCGGACAAACACGGTGCCAGCGCACTGGAAATTGCTGCTATGGTGCCCGGGATTGATGTCA
>DKER01000240.1 GCA_002452555.1 Fidelibacterota bacterium UBA6817
GAGCGCAGCGAGCCTCAACGTCTGAACCACTAAACCTTTCAACGTTTGAACTTTTGAACTCTTGAGCCCATGAGCCCTTGAACTCTTAAACAGCGAGCACCGCGAGCCTCAACCTCTCAACGTCTAAACGTCTCAACCTCTCAACCTCTCAACCTCTGAACCTTTGAACTCTTAAACAGCGAGCACCGCGAGCCTCAGCCTCTACCTAACAATCGGACATGCCACAAAATGTCCGGCGGCATGTTCTTCAAGAGGCGGAACTGCATCGGCACAGGATGGAACAGCAAGGGGACAGCGCGTCCGGAAAGGACATCCGGAAGGTTTATTCATGGGATTGGGCACATCTCCTTCAAGGACGATCCGTTTTCTGTTTTTTCGGGTAGGATCCGGAAGCGGGACTGCGGAAAGAAGGGCTTTGCTGTATGGGTGTCTGGGATGGTGATACACATCTCTGGCTTTACCCATTTCAACAATATTTCCCAAATACATGACAATGATTCTGTCAGATATGTGTTCGACTACAGAAAGATCATGCGCGATAAAAAGATAGGACATATTGAATTCATCCTGAAGATCCTGCATCAGGTTGATGACCTGAGCCTGA
This sequence comes from Fidelibacterota bacterium UBA6817, assembly GCA_002452555.1. Classification (GTDB taxonomy): domain Bacteria; phylum Fidelibacterota; class Fidelibacteria; order Fidelibacterales; family Fidelibacteraceae; genus Fidelibacter. The sequence continues at coordinate 605 of DKER01000240.1, forward strand.
ATGGAAACATCCAGTGCAGAAACCGGTTCATCACAAATTATGAGTTCCGGATTGGTTGCAAGTGCCCGGGCTATTCCCACACGCTGCCGTTGGCCGCCGGAAAATTCATGGGGATAACGGCGGGCCTGTTCAGGATTAAGTCCGACCTTATCCAAAAGCCACCCAACCCGCTCTTTTTGTTCAACCTTGCTCATGTTTGTATGCAGTTGCAAGGGTTCACTGACAATTTGAGCAACAGTCATGCGGGGATTGAGAGAAGCGTAGGGGTCCTGAAAAATCATTTGGATATCTGATCGATACGGCCGGATTTTTGCCGAGCTGTCCTTGACAAAATTGATGTTTTTGCCTTTCAAATGATAATGTATATCTCCGGATATCTCCACATCAGGTGCTACATGTTTCAGAATATTGACCATAGCACGGCCAACTGTTGTTTTTCCGCAGCCCGATTCTCCCACCATGCCGATAATTTCACGGGGATTGATGGAAAAAGTGATTCCGTCAACAGCTTTCACTGTAGCAATTTTATGGGAAAGAACACCGCCGAAGACAGGAAAATGAACTTTTAAATCCCGGATATCTGCAAGCGGTTTTGTATGATCTCTTTTTATCATGAAAGTTTACCCGTTTTCCGTTGTACAACATGGCAGCGAACAAAATGACCGGGTTTGATTTCTCTCAGTTCCGGTTCAAGCATATCGCATATATCGATTTTTACGTCACAGCGTGTGCAGAACTTGCATCCTTCCGGTAATTTGAGAATGCTGGGTACCATGCCGCGTATGGTTTTCAGTTTATCTTTCTTTTCAGCATCCAGAGGATTGGGAATGGATTGCAGCAGTCCGTTTGTGTAGGGGTGAAGGGGATGGGCAAACAGTTCTTCCACGGATGCTTTTTCCTGAATCACGCCGCCGTACATTACAATAACCCGCTCGCAGGTCTCAGCCACAACAGCCAGATCATGCGTAATGAGAACGATCGCTGAATCACTTTTTTTGTTTTTTATTTCAACCATCAGATCCAGGATCTGAGCCTGTATGGTAACATCCAGGGCAGTTGTCGGTTCATCAGCAATAAGCAGTGAAGGATCTTTGGCCAGAGCCATGGCAATCATAACACGCTGCCGCATTCCGCCGGAGAATTGATGGGGATAATCTTTCATTCGTGAAACAGGATCCGGGATCCCAACCAGATCCAGTAATTTTACCCCTTTCCTGAAAAGTTCGTTCTTTTTTTCTTTATATGAATCAGGAATCGACCTGTCTGTGAGAATTGTTCCAAGAGCAATAATCGTTGGTATCAAGGTGCCTGCCAAAACCGAATTCACCAATGCAGAAAGATGGAAGACCCATCCGTCGCCGAAAAGCATGAAAAAATAAATGACAGCCGTAAAAATTCCAATAGCGGTTAAACGGGTTTTCCAAGAATGTTTACGAAAGGAAGCAGACCAATTAATGACTCTGTCCCGGCAAAACTCTTTAAAGGATTTTGGTTCAAGAGATTCTTCTATCTGCATGCCGATCGTGAAAACAGGGTTCAGGGATGTCATGGGTTCCTGAAAAATCATGGCAATATCCCGTCCCCGGTAATCCCGCATCCGGGAATAGAGTTTTTCCATATAATCGCGCAGGGCTTTTTTTCGGGGTGAACTGTAAAAAAGGCGGATAGTAGCCCATATATCCAAAATAAACGATATCACGGCAGGAAGCAGTCCATTCACGGGTAACAGTGAATAAATAACCATCCACAACAGAAAAAAAGTTCCTGCACTCCATTTTCTCTGTTTATCCCGTAAAGATTTAAAAAATCGGAATTCGGGGACGTCCAGAACTTTTCTGTATTCCGAACCGTCGAAAATCAGCTTGTCCCGGAATTTGATCGTCCCTTCGATGACTTCTCCCGGCGGATTGGGGATCAGTTGGATAAGAGAGAGAACGGAAACCGATTTTCCTGAACCGGATTCCCCTACAATTCCCAGAGTTTCGCCTTCAAAAATATCAAAATCCACGCCATTAACGGCAGTTGCCCAGTCATCACCGACTTTAAACCGGGTTTTCAGTCCTCTGATTTCAACCAGTTTTTTTCTGTTCATCGCAACCTCGAGTAGACTTTGGGATCGAAGGCTTCCCGTACGCCTTCACCGATAAATACAATGCAGAGAAGCGTTAAAAATTGAGCGGTAACCGGTGCAAAAACCATCCACCACTTGGTAATATTGGAAAGTCCCACATCCAGCATCTGTCCCCAACTGGGCGTGGGAGGGGGCATACCGAATCCGAGATAATCCAGTCCGACCAGTGCCAGAATACCCTGTACGACGGCAAAGGGGAAAAAAGTAATCACAGGCACAAGCGAGTTTGGAAGAATATGTTTAAACATAACCTTAAAGTCACTTTGACCCATTGATAAGGCTGCCGCTACATAGTCTTTTGATTTTTCCCTGTAGAATTCAGCTCTCATAAGATACGTCATGCTGATCCAGTTCACGATAGTATAGATTCCGATCAGCAGGAGAAAGGACGGTTTCATTATTGAAACAAGAATTATGATGACATACAGAATGGGCATACTGGACCAGATTTCGATTATTCTTTGGAAAAAGAGATCGAATTTTCCCCCGAAATATCCCATAGCGCCGCCGATAAGAATTCCAATAATATAATTCAGTACCGTCAATACAAGGGCAAACGATATGGATATATTAAATGCATAACAGAGCCGTGCAAAAACATCCCGTCCTGTATTGTCTGTTCCCAGCCATCGATCCGAAGACGGGGGATCAAACATTTTATTACCTTCTACCGTTATATCTTCATAGGGACTGTAAGGATAGGGGGGTAATATGAGCCAGTTTCTGCTGTTCTCTGATTTCCAAGTCTCCCTGAGAATGCGGTAATTTGTTTCGCCGGGCACATCCTGTCCGAATGTGCTTCCATGGAAGTATCCCTGAATTACGGGGAAATAGACGTTATCTTCATATTTGACAATTATTGCCCGGTTATTGATGAGAAACGGCAGGAAGAAAGATATGATATACAGAGTTACAAGGACGACAAACGAATAATAACCCCGTTTCATGGTTTTAAATTTTTGCCATCGTTTTTTCAGGATGCCCAAAGAAATTTCTTCAGGATTATCGATATTTTTACGGAAGAGATTTAACCATTTCATTTGAATCGTATCCTTGGATCTACGGTTGCAAGTGCAAGGTCAGATAGAATGTTTCCTACCAGCCGGATGATTACGACTATGACCAGAAATCCCAGTGTAATGGGATAATCACGGTCCAGAATTGCCTGATAGCCCATTTTCCCGAATCCGTCAATATTAAAAACACGCTCGATAAAATACGAACCGGATATAATAATGCCGATATTATGACCGATCCGGGCAGCAATGGGAATCAATGAATTGCGCATGGCATGGATCCAGACAACCCGTTTTTCGTTGAGACCTTTGGCATAGGCGGTTCGGATATAATCCTGGGACAGATTTTCCAGTAGACTGTTTTTCATCAGGGTTGTCATGGCCGCAAAACTTCCGATTGTCCATGCAATAATGGGTAAGACGGCGTGGTGAAGCTGATCGAATATTTTTTGCCACCAAGTCAGGGTTTCCCATATTTCCAGAGGCGAGCGGAACCCTCCCAACGGGAATATATCCCAGAATGATCCTCCGCCAAACAGGACCAGAAGCACACCGCCCAGAGCCCATCCCGGAATTGAATAACCCACAAAAACGACAACACTTGATACAAAATCGAAAGGTGTTCCATGCTTTAAGGCTTTTTTAATACCCAGAGGAATGCAGATAAGATACATAAGAATAAGGCCTGACAATCCATAGAAAATGGAAATTTTGAATCGGGGAGCCATAACTTCAGTAACCGGCTGGGCATATGTGTAGGACGTGCCCAGATTTCCCGTGAAGATTCCGGAGAACTCTGTTTGAAAAATGACAGCTCTGGCTGTTCCGTCTTCCTTAATCTCTTCTATACGGCCTTTCCATTCTTTTGGGGCAATGCCTGAATCATCTGTTATTTTCAGTTCCTCGCCGTCTCTTTCCAATGTGAGGTAGTTGCCAAAGCCCACATTCCGTTGTTGTTTGAACACATCGGGACTGAAATCAATATCTCTGTGTCGGATCTCCCGGGGCCAGATTCCCAACCAAATAATATATCTTTGCCAGATGGGCTTATCAAATCCATAGAAACGGTTCAATTCGCGAAGTGCCGATTCAGGGAGAATACTGCTTCCTCCCGTCATCATATCACCGGCTGCTCCTGCAATTTCTCCCTGTCCCATACCGCCCATTTGAAGTCTTTGTATGGTTTGCTCCAGGGGGCCGCCGGGTGCTAACTGAAGTATAATAAAAATCAGCAGGGTTGATCCGATAAAGGTCGGTATCATTAAAAGGATACGCCGGATAAAATACTGCGTCATGAATTAAAAGCCTTTCAAAATAATTTAATTTTCTTTATATCTGTCCCAGTACCGCACCACCAGATCACCCTGGGGTAAACTCCGGCCAGTTTTCATGGCATCCTTCAAATCTTTATCTTTTTCCGGTTCATACCACCAGAGTTTGAAAATTGATGTATAATCACCATTATATCTGTCAAACACATATTCCGGACACCCAAGTTTGTTCCAAAAGAGAATATTCATTGACATTCTGGCAGTACCCCATGCAGCCGGCCGGATGTCTGCATAAATCCCGTCGATTTCACGGATTATTTTTATTCGCCGATCCTGATCAAAACAGGTATCATATTCTTCAAGAAGTTTATCGACACGATCGTTGGCAAAACCGCTGATATTGTTATTATTGGATTTATCTGCAAGAGACGAGTGGAGAGAGGTTTCAGGATTTGGGAAGACCAGACCGCCCCAGCTTTGCATATATATTGTAAAATTCCGTTCCATCAGATTTTTCCAGATGGCATTGCCGTCCATATATTTGATCTGCATGTCGATCCCGTAATCTTTCAGCATCTGCTGAACCGGAGTAACCATATAATCCACCGATTTTTGAATCGGGATTTCAAAACGCAATACCTGACCTTCGTCATTCACAAGCCAACCCTCTGAATTCCTGTTCTTAAAACCGGCCTCTGCCAAAAGTTTTACGGCTTTTTCAGGATTATAGGTAATTTTTTCATTATTGGGATTCTCATAGACAGATCCGGCATACAGAGAATGCATCATATCATATTCACTGTAATACATCTCTTCATTCATTTTTTCACGGTTATACAGATACGCAAAAGCATAACGGATTCTCCGGTCATTAAAGGGCCATTTCCTCATGTTAAACGCAAACCCGGATGTTCCTACAGGCCGATGAGAATAGACTTTCCGCTTCTGAACCCATCCTTTTCTTACTGCTTCAAATTCTGTTTCTTCATGCCATTCCCGGGCACTGTAAACCGGGTAAAAATCACATTCCCCCTTTTTAAATTTCTCAAAAATCAGACTGCGGTTATCTTTTACGACCAAAATTCTGACTCTGTCAAAATTAAACACATACTTATTCATAGGATCATCAGCTGCCCAGTAATTGTCGCGGCGCGTAAATGTGAAAGATTCCTGGTTGATAATATCCTTTTCATAAATCACGTAGGGACCGGTTCCCGGAATCATTTTAAACTGATATTTCTTGAGAAATTCAGTGCCGTCAACCTGCCGTAAATAATACGCAGGCATGATGTTCATTCCGCTGAAATAGAGAAAATTCCGCCAGTTGAGTGTTTTACTGTTTACTTTTACGATATATTTTCCTTCAGCGACCGGTCTTTCGAATTTGCTGTAAACCAATTGGCTTGAAGGCATCAGGATGGTTTCATCCATATGAAGATCCCAGGTTGCAATCACATCGTCTGCAGTCACCGGCCTTCCGTCAGAAAAACGGGCATCCGGGTTTATCCGGTACCAATATGTCATTTTGTCTTCAGAAATCTTCCAATGTGTGGCTAATCCCGGGATATATTCCAGCGTGACAGGATGAAGTCCCAGCAGACTTTCGTAACAAAGGGGGGCAATAATGCTGATATTTTCCTCATAATTGTAATTCTGGCCGGCGATTCGCATGGTTGCCGGGAACCGGGTGGATATATGGGTCAGCGTTCCCCCTTTTTTGGCTTTTGGGTCTCCGAAAGCCGGATAATCGGTTTCCGGATTAAAAATATAGGTTTCATACCCTAATTCGTCTGCAATATTTTCAAAACCGTACCCGCCCTGTTCCGGAAGAGTATTTTCGTCTTTGGGCGCAGGTATGCCATTGTAAAGAGCATCGGTACCTGTTTTTTCCTGAGTTCCCGATCCGCCGCATGCCGACAGGATCAGAAGAGAAAGGACCATCATTGCCACTGCAACTTTTTTCATCATTTTCTCCAAATAAGAATAATTTTTTAATTATCATAAATTCAAAAGAACTGATGGAAGCTACTAAAAAAAGGGTAAGTATTCACGGAAAAAATATCCGGTTTTATCCGGTATGAACCGAACTTTACATCTTCATGAATGATGATGAACGGATTTTACGGTTCTTCCCGAGGGATCGCAATTTTCCCTGAACGATTGATCCCATTCCAGCGCTGCGGCAGTACTGCATGCTACCGAGGGAACAGAGGGGACAGTACGTGCTGCGGATTCAGAAGGAAAGTGTTCAGCAAAAATGCAGCGGTAAAAATATTCTTCTTTGCTCAAAGGGGGATTGACAGGAAACCGGTATTGTGCATTGGCCATCTGTTCATCCGATACTTTCTGTGCCGTCAGCTCTTTCAGCATATCAATCCAACCATATCCCACACCGTCGGAAAATTGTTCCTTTTGCCGCTTGACAACATTTCCCGGGAGCATATCTGCAAAGGCAGTTCTGAGAAGCCACTTTTCAATTCGACTGTTTTGAACCATTTTGTCAGCAGGATTGATGTTCATTGCCACATCCAGAAAATCCTTGTCCAAAAAGGGGACCCGGCCTTCAATGCCCCATGCAGCCAGGGCTTTTTTGGCGCGAAGACAGTCATAGAGATGGAGATTATCCAGTTTTCGTACTGTTTCTTCATGAAAGGATCGGGCGTCAGGCGCTTTGTGAAAATAGAGATAACCGCCGAATATTTCATCTGCGCCCTCGCCGGAAAGAACCATTTTTATCCCCATGGATTTAATAACCCTTGCCAAAAGATACATGGGTGTAGAAGCCCGGACGGTTGTCACATCATAGGTCTCCAGATGATAAATCACATCTTTCAGGGCATCCAGACCTTCCTGCAGTGTAAAATGGATTTCATGATGAATGGTACCAATATGGTCAGCAACGGTCTGAGCAGCCTTCAAATCGGGAGATCCTTCCAGACCGATGGCAAAGGAATGAAGCTGAGGCCACCATGCATCCTGAATGTCATTGGATTCAATGCGTTTGGAAGCATACTTTTTGGCAATGGCAGAAATAATGGACGAATCCAAACCGCCG
>DKER01000089.1:0-42702 GCA_002452555.1 Fidelibacterota bacterium UBA6817
CAAGCTGAAGCAGCATATAAAATTGCTCGTGAACAGCTGGATGATTCAATCATCAAAGCTCCAATAGACGGATTTGTATCCGGAAGAACACTCAGCGTGGGAGATATGGCTGCAGGTCAGTTCCCTCTTTTAACGCTTAGTAGCAAGGATCAATTGAAAATAAATGTGGATGTGATCGAGAGAGATCTGCAAAGCATCAGGATTGGAATGGATGTGAATGTGTTTGTGGATGCGATTCCGGGTAACGTCTTTAACGGAAAAATCGCCCGGATTTCTCCCATTGTAAATCCGGCGACACGGACCGGTCAGGTAGAAATCCTTCTGGAAAATCCTGATAACCTTTTAAAACCCGGGATGTTTTCCAGACTGGAAATAATCGTTGAATCCAAAGATGATGTCTTGATTGTCAATCGAAATAATGTGGATGTAAGAACATCCCGGCGATCGAACGGAAGCACAATCCGGGATGCGGAAATTGAACAGATTTACTTTGTTTATGTGGTTAAGGATAGTCTTGCATTAGAACGGACAATTCGAATCGGCATCGAATCCGGAATGTTTTATGAAGTTACAGACGGACTTGAATTCAATGATATGATTGTTTCTACGGGAAGAACAAACCTCAGGGATTCAACCATGGTAGATGTAGTGAAAGTGAATGAGTAATAACAGGATTATACAATGAACATTTCAGAAATAAGTATTCGCAGAGGTATCACTTTTTTCATGATATATATCCTGATTGTGGGTGCAGGACTTTTTGGATTATCCCAGTTGAAAATTGATCTTTTTCCTGAACTGGAACTCCCTTTTATAGCAATTTTTACAACCTATGAAGGGGTAGGACCTGAAGATATTGAAAACTTGATTAACCGGCCGCTTGAAGAAGTGGTTATTTCGGTTGAAGGCGTTGAACAGGTCAGTTCAATAGCACGAACCGGTTTATCTATCATTTTTGTTGAGTTTAACTGGGGCAGTGATATCAATGTAGGCGAGAATAATATCAGGAAAAGTCTGGATCTTGTGCGGGATTTTCTCCCGTCTGAAGCCAGTGAACCCATAACATTTGCATTCAATCCTTCACTTCAGCCAATTTTATTTTTTAATGTATCGTCCGATGAATTGGGTGAAGTTGAGTTGAAGCAGATTCTTACCGAACAGGCACAGCCGAGACTTGAACGGCTTGAAGGTGTTGCTTCCGTCAGTATTTCCGGGGGAACGGTACGGGAAATTCAGATTATGATCGATCCCTACCGCCTTGCAGCCAACAACATGAGTATGGATCAGATTATCAATGCTGTGCGTCTTGCTAATCTGGATATTCCCGGAGGACTTCTGGAAGAAGGACGGAATGAATTTTCCGTTATAACCGAAACAAAATACAACAATATTGAAGATATCAGAAATACAACGGTCGGTTATTCCAATATGGGGAAACCCATATACCTGCGGCATGTTGCAAATGTAATAGACGGATATAAAGAACAAACACAAATAGTCAGGAATAACAATAAAAACAGTATTGTCATTATGGTTTCAAAACAATCGGACGCCAATACGGTCAATACATGTAACAATATCATAAACTATTTACCCGTACTTGAAAGCCAAATAGGTCGTGATGTTTCCTTTAACATTATTTTCAACCAGGCTGAATTTATTGAAAAATCAGTCCAGAATCTTTCAACTACGGCGATTCTTGCTTTTATTCTCTCTGCCCTTGTACTTTTCTTTTTTCTTAGACATATTGTCAGTTCATTGATTGTTGCCGTCTCTATTCCCATATCTATTCTGTTAACCTTTTTTATCATGAGTCAGCTTGATATTACCTTAAACATTATATCTATGGCAGGACTGGCTTTGGCAATTGGCTTATTGGTGGATAATTCAATTGTCGTTCTGGAAAACATTTTCAGACGAAATCATGAATTGAATGAGCCCATAAAAACAGCTGCTGAAATTGGTTCCAAAGAAATTTCAATGGCAATCGTAGCATCAACCCTGACGACCATTTCCGTTTTTGTTCCCGTTTTGTTTCTTCCCGGTTTGTCAGGCGTTCTTTTTAATGATATGGCTCTTACAATTGTTGTATCCTTGCTCACCTCTCTTTTTGTTGCTCTCACCCTTATCCCTCTTTTATCGTCACGGTTTCTTTCATTAAAGCAACAGGAACACCGTTTTAATCTGACTCGCTGGTTTGATACAACTATTGAACGTTTTCTGGTGAAATTGTCTGATTTTTATGAAAAAACTCTGAAATGGGCATTGCACCATAAAAAATTCGTACTTCTGATTATTTTTGTTATAACGATTATAACTATTGCCTTCTCAGGCAGGATGGGGGGTGAATTTATTCCAAGAACAGATGAGGACCGGATTTCATTCAACGTGACTGCAGAAGTCGGTATTTCTCTTCCGGAAATGGACCGGCTTATCCTGGATATCGAAGACATTATCACCAATGAAGTCCCTGAAATGACAAACCTTTACGTGAATTTTGGGACCGGTGAAGGAATCGGAGCGTTTGGAGGCTCAAGCAACAGTGCTTCGATATATATTACGTTGCTTCCTAAGAATGAAAGAGATAGAACTCAGTTTGAAATCCAGGATGATCTGAGAGAAAAGCTGGGTAAAATTGCCGGTACAGAACTGGTATTTGAAAGCGGGAGGGGCCAGTTTGGCGGCGGTGGTGATTTGAGCGTAAAAATATTCGGTCAGGATTTGGATGAAATCAAAAAGATATCGGTTGATATCCGAAAGATTCTGGAAGGAATTCCGGGTGTAGTTGATATTAATTATTCCTATTCCAATCCAAAACCTGAATATCGCATATTCATCGATCGGGAACGGGTCAGCGCTATGGGACTTACGGTTCCGCAGGTAGCAAATACAATTAATACAGCCGTCAAAGGATCAATTGTAACTCTGTACCGGGAAAAAGGTGAAGAATACAACATTACTATGCGATTTGATCGCGAATACAGGATGAATCATGAAGATCTTCTGAAAATTCTCATAAAAACACCGGCCGGGAAACACGTTCCTCTTTCTCATTTTGTGACGATTGGTTCTTTCGATGGTCCCACAGAAATCACACGTGAGGATCAAAACAGATATGTTTCAGTCAATGCCAGTACCAGCGGCCGGGATATTCAAAGTATAAGGATTGATCTTGAACGCCAGCTGAAAACTGTTCCGTTCTCGCCTGATGTCCGATATGAAATTGGTGGAACGGCAGAAGAACAGCAAGAATCGTTTATGTATCTCACTATTGCAATTCTGGTAGCAATAGTTCTTGTATATATGGTTATGGCTTCCCAGTTTGAATCACTTCTGGATCCTTTTATCATACTTTTTACGGTTCCTCTTGCTTTTCTGGGCGTGATCTGGGCGCTGCTGATTACCGGCACCAATATTGGTGTGACCGTGCTGATCGGTGGTATGCTTCTTGTGGGTATTGTTGTGAATAACGGAATTGTGCTGATTGATTATATCAATCAGATCTTGAGAGACCGCGATCTGAAACTGATAGACTCCATTATTTTAGGTGCAAAAACCCGGTTAAGACCCGTTCTAATGACAGCCATGACAACAATTCTCTCTATGACACCTTTGGCACTTGAACTGGGTTCAGGAGCAGAAATCTGGGCCCCGATGGCCAAAGCGGTTATCGGCGGTCTGCTGGCCTCAACACTATTGACGCTTATCTTTGTTCCGGTCCTCTTCTCTATGTTTCAAAAGAGGAAATTCCCGGACAGATTATAACGGGTGAAAACTCAGTAAAAATCAAAAGGTCGGATTCTCCGGCCTTTTTGGTTTTTTATCAAGATGCAGTCTTGCTAATATGGGCTGATTAAATTAATTTCACTAGCTTTATGAAAAGGAAAAAAACCACATCATTGTTCAATCGGGTTCTGATCTCAGTGATCGGAATTCCGATCATTTTAGCCCTTATCTATGCAGGGGGATTCTGGTTTACAACCTTTATAGCTGCGGCTGTTTTTCTGTGTACATACGAATTTCTTAAACTGTTTAAATTTCCTTCAAAGGCGGTTTCGTTTTTTATAATCTTACTGAACACAAGTGTTACGTATCTCGTTTATTTAAAGCCTCTTGAATGGCTGATTATTCCGTTCCTTGGCGGTTGGACCATCATTGCCTTATGGCTGATGCTCCAATATCCGATTGCTGCGTTTGATAAGGCATTTATCGCGTTATCTTCTTTCATTTATCCCGGATTAGCTCTAGGCAGTATGGTGCTTGTCAGAGAATTACCGGCACAGTTGGGTGAATCATATTTTCTGGGTGCTAAAATCCTGTATCTGACGATGGCAATGATCTGGATTTGTGATACTCTTGCTTATTTTTTCGGTTCAGCCTACGGCACTGTAAAATTCAGCCCTAGCATCAGTCCGAATAAAACCTGGGAAGGTGCTATTGCCGGTTTTCTTGGCTCTCTGATTGTTGCCCTTGTTTCAAATCGTTATAATCTTATTCCATATTTTAATATAACGGATTATTTGATTCTTTCTGTTATTGCCGGTGTTTTGGGTCAGTTGGGCGATCTGGTGGAATCGACTGTAAAACGCTATGCCGGAGTTAAGGATTCATCCCGTTTATTGCTGGATCATGGCGGTGCGCTGGATCGGCTGGACAGTCTTGCTTTTACAGTGCCGGTTATATACATTTTTCTTGTGATACGATTTGCCTGAAGATAATGAACTTTTACAACATAAGGGGTTATTGTGAAACCTGATGAAATTCGATCAATATTGGCAACGGATTGCGGTAGCACAACTACAAAAGCAATCTTGATTGAAAAGCAGGGGGATGAATACCGTTTAGTCACGCGTGGTGAAGCTCCCACAACCGTTGAGGCACCGTTTGAAGATGTGACCAAAGGCGTACTTAATGCCGTCAAGGAAGTTGAAGAACTTCGGGGGCGGACTCTGCTGAAGGGTGATACGATTATCAGTCCGCAAAAGGGTGACAGCGGTGTTGATATCTATATTTCTACAAGTTCAGCCGGCGGAGGCCTTCAAATGATGGTCGCCGGTGTTGTTAAGGCAATGAGTGCCGAATCGGCAGAACGGGCTGCATTGGGAGCCGGAGCTATTGTAATGGATGTCATGGCATCCAATGACGGCCGGATGCCTCATGAAAAAATCTCCCGAATCCGCCACCTCCGCCCGGACATGATCCTACTGTCAGGCGGCGTAGACGGCGGCACTATCAGCCATGTTGTAGAAATGGCCGAATTGCTTCGTGCTGCCAATCCCAAACCCAGACTGGGAATCAATTATCGCCTGCCTGTTATTTATGCAGGAAATAAAAATGCTGCGTCTGAAATTGAGAAGAATCTGGAAGATGTTACCGATCTTAGTGTCGTTCCTAATCTCCGGCCGGTTTTGGAAAAGGAAAATCTGGGTCCTGCCAGAGATAAAATCCATGATCTCTTTATGGAACATGTGATGGCCCAGGCTCCGGGATATAAACAACTGATGGCAATGACGCATGCTCCGATTATGCCCACACCCGGGGCAGTCGGTTCAATTATACAGGTTATTGCGCGAAATGAAAAAATTTCCGTTGTGGGGGTGGATATCGGCGGAGCCACAACCGATGTTTTTTCCGTATTTAACGATCCTGATTCACAGGAACCTGTTTTTAACCGTACCGTGAGTGCAAACCTTGGAATGAGTTATTCCATATCCAATGTGTTGGCTGAAGCAAAACTTGAAAATATCCTCCGGTGGGTCCCGTTTGAAATCAATGAAACAGACTTGCGAAACCGCATCGGCAACAAGATGATCCGGCCGACAACAATCCCGCAAAGTCTTGAAGAACTTAAAATTGAACAGGCTATAGCCCGGGAAGCTTTAAGATTGTCATTCGTTCAGCACAAATCCTTTGCTGTGGGACTTAAAGGCGTACAGAAAGAACGTACAATTTCCGATACGTTTGATCAATCTTCAACAGGGGAAACACTGGTTAATATGATGGATTTGGACTTGCTGGTTGGCAGCGGAGGCGTTCTGTCCCATGCTCCCAGACGACATCAGTCTGCCAAAATGATGATTGATGCTTTCCTCCCGGAAGGAATTACCCAGCTTGCTGTAGACAGTATTTTCATGATGCCTCAATTGGGGGTTCTGGCCAGTGTTCACGAGAAAGCAGCAACAGAAGTGTTCAACAAAGATTGTCTGTTAAGGCTTGGAACATGCATTGCTCCCGTTGGAAATGTTAAACCCGGCAAAGATTTTGTTACCGTGAATCTTGACCTTCCCAATGGCGAGAAGTTCAACAGAACAGTTTCTTACGGAGAGATGATTCTGGTAGAAACACCCTATGCTCCCGTAGAAGCTGAAATCATACCGGTTAGAGGTGTTGATGTGGGCGGAGGTGCAGGACAGGCTGTGAAAACGAAAATTTATGGCGGTCTGGTTGGAATTATTATCGATGCAAGAGGCAGAAATCCGTTTATCCTTCCCAAAAATCCGGGTGAACGGGTTGAAAAACTCAGTGCCTGGAGTGCTGCTGTCAAAGAATTTGAAAGTTAAACGGAGAAAATTATGGCTCATGCTTATACACCCGGTTTAAAAGTTCTGGCAAAAACACTGGTTAGCAAATCGCGCAGATTACCATTGAAAGGTGATGTGAAAGTGCGTGAAGGAGAATCGGTTCTGGCTGATCAGATCGTTGCCCATACTGATCTTCCCGGTAATATTTTTCCGGTGAATGTAGCAAATTTCCTTAATGTGGAACCGTCAGAGCTGGACGATTTCATGGTTAAGAAAGAGGGCGATGAGATTAAGAAAGGGGATATCCTGGCTGAAACCAAAGGAATTTTCGGCTTATTTAAAAGTTCAGTCGCTTCACCGGTTGATGGTGTCCTGGACTCATATTCTAAAGTGACGGGACAGGCAATTATCCGGGAAGCACCCATTCCTGTAAATATTTCTGCCTACATAGACGGAAAAGTATCCGAGGTTATTCCAGAAGAAGGGGTTATCCTCCAAACAACGGCAGCATTTGTTCAGGGTATTTTTGGAATCGGAGGAGAACGTAGAGGTGCTCTGAAGATTCTTACAAAAGATCCCGGTTCACCGCTGACCGAAGATCTTATCGATGAAAGCTGTAAGGGTAAGATCTTGGTTGGAGGCTCGTTCCTGACGCTCAATGCATTCAAAAAAGCGGAAAATATGGGTGCTGAAGGAATTATCATCGGCGGTTTTAATTATAAGGATATTAAAGATATTGTGGGTTATGATATCGGAGTAGCCATTACCGGTGAAGAACCGGTAAAAACAACCTTGATTGTAACTGAAGGATTTGGTGAAATTAAAATGGCCGATCAGACATTTGAACTGCTCAAACACCATGAAGGGGATGTGGCTTCCATAAACGGAGCCACTCAGATCAGAGCCGGGGTTATTCGTCCTGAAGTCATTATTTCACTGAAGGATGCTGCCGGAGACAGTATTAAACCCTCCGTCATTAAAGGAATGGAAAAAGGGACTGTTGTTCGTGTCATACGGGCACCCTATTTTGGTCTCTTGGGCGAAGTAACTGAACTGCCTCACGAACTTCAGCGGCTTGCATCCGGATCCATGGCAAGAGTGGCTCGTGTTAAAATCTATGAAACCAAGGAAGACGTACTCCTTCCCAGAGCAAATCTTGAGATTTACGAAACAAAATAATCACCTTTTGCTTGTAATGACTCCCGAAATTTTTTGCCTTATATCAGGCGATAAACCGGGACTTTATTCTTTTTTTGTCATCAGGAATTTCCTATAATATTCAGAATCAATCGGATGATTATGAATAATAAATCGTTGCTGAGCTGGAAAATAAATATGGTAAAGCAGAATCCTGCAAAGGGTGTCTCAGTTGCTGTGTTTATTCTTGCTTTATCCGTTTTTGCCGGAACAACAGCTGATAATGTCCTTTTTGTTTTTATATCCTTTATTGTTCTTGGGATTTATGTTCTGCCGTATTATTTGCCGGTTACATATACACTGACCGAAACGTCAGTTATCATAAAAACCGGTTGGATGAAAAAGGAGAGGAATTGGAGTGAGTTCCGTCGCTGGGAGCAGAGCGGGAATGCTGTAAAACTTTACACGATGAAGAATCGGTCCCGTCTGGATAATTACAGAGCCTGGCTCCTGAGAACGGGACAGAGAATCGATGACGTCGTAACCATTGTTTCGGAAAAGATCCCATCATGACTGACAGCATACCCTTTACACCGGAACAGGATTTGATGCTGGATATGATTGCTCAGGCTATTGTCCGGCGGGGAATGTCCGTGCCGGCGGTTTTTTTTATGCAGACATTGAAACCTCTGAATTTTATCGGCTCCCAGGCACTGGTGTTTTTCGGTCCTGTCATTGAATCAATTTTTCCGAAAAACGGGATTTACGATTTTGCCGAACTCATGGAAAACCGGGACAATGTGGACCGGCTTATGGCGAAAATTGAAGCATTGGAAAGTAAAAAAGATGAAAATGCTGTTGATAAGAAAACCGCGAACAAAAAATTTTTTGGCAAAAATAAAGTTAAAGAAAAATAAACTCTGCGATGAGCAGAATTAAGGAGACTGGAGGATCTATGGAAAAAAAAGGAGTAATCCTGATACTGATCTTTCTGATGGCTCTTGCTTTACCTCTCCGGGCAGGACTCACGCTGAACGTGACTCCGGACAGAGATGAGCCGGAAGGGCGTAAAGTCATTCTCACAGCCGGTGAGATTGAACAGGCTTTTCGATATGATTTGTTTAAAAAATCTGTTCAAGACAAAGACTGGATTTTTGTCCTCGGGTTAACCCATTTGGATAAACCGGTCATCTTGGATGTGGAAAATGACACGCCGGTACAATTTCGCATTGTTGCAGTGGACCGGAATGAAGAAACGATTGAAGAGGTTGTATCTGATCCTGTTGTTACCCAAGCAATGTGGTTCAATACGAAGCGGATTGTTCGTTTCATCTCTATGATTCTGGTATCCGGGATCATTCTTTTTTACATCCGTAAGGCAAGGAAGATGCAGAGTATTTATCTCAGACCTATTGCCGGATTAAAAGCGTTTGAGGAAGCCGTCGGCCGGGCAACCGAAATGGGAAAATCTGTATTGTATGTTCCCGGAATTATGGACCTTGATCAGGTTGAGACAATCTCAGGTGTTATCATCCTTGGCCATGTAGCCAAGATGACTGCCCGGTATGAAGCCAGTCTGAATGTTCCCGTATCACGATCGCTGGTAATGGAAGCAGCCCGGGAAATTGTCAATGAATCTTATCTGAGTGAAGGTCGTCCCGATCTTTTTAACCCGGATATGGTTCATTATTATACAGACGATCAGTTTGCCTTTGCTGCTGCAGTGGATGGTATTATGCTCCGTGAAAAACCGGCAGCCGTCTTTCTGCAGGGGAAATTTTATGCTGAATCTCTTATTTTGGCAGAAACAGGAAATTCCATCGGAGCAATCCAGATTGCCGGAACCGGATCGCCGTCCCAGATCCCGTTTTTTGTCACAGCGTGTGATTATACGCTGATCGGTGAAGAGTTCTTTGCCGCAAGCGCTTATCTTGGGCAGGATCCCAAACTTCTCGGTTCTATTAAAGGACAGGATATTGTTAAAGGAGCCATCATGGTGACAATTCTTGTCGGTGTGGTTTTTGAATCCCTGGGATTCTCATTTTTTAAGGCAATTTTCAACCTCTAAAGGAGTAAACAATGTTTTTAAAACGACAAGTACCCTTAGCCATTGTTTTTATTGTCGGTGTGATCATGCTTCTCTCATGGTTTATTCCTCATGAGCCGTTTGCCAATCTTGAGATCCATGCGACACAATGGTTTGATATTATTGCCAGTTTCGCCATGATACTCGGAGCACTGAACCTGTTAAAATTACAGGGCCGTAAAGTGATCCGGCGTCAGAAAGGATGGATTTACAGTCTTGCCGCCGTGCTGGGCTTTTTTGTAACCCTGACTTTCGGATTCATTTTCAAAGGGGGATATTACCTCGAAGTAAAAGATGTGGGAGTAAATACAGACGCTTTTTATCAAACGGTCAGCGAAGTAACCCACACTGAACTGGATGTTGTCCGCAGAAGTTTTGCCGACGTGGGCGAAGGAAAAGTCATTAACAGAAATTATTATACGCATGCCGGTGTTCTCAAACTTCAAAACTCCCTGTCAAGTCTGGGGGCTGTGGTTGAAGTGAACGAACTACAATGGGGGCAGCATTTGCAGGAACGGGGGACTTTTTACAGCTGGATTTTCTACTCGATTTTTACCCCGCTGACGTCAACCATGTTCGCTCTCCTGGCCTTTTTTGTCGCTTCCGCCTCCTACAGGGCATTTAAAATCAGAAATACTGAAGCGACCATTCTTTTGGCGGCCGGAATCATTATCATGATAGGCCGGGTTCCGTTGGGCGCTTACCTTACAAGCTGGCTTCCTTCATGGCTGCAGTGGCTTCATCTGCCCAGACTTCAGGAATGGATCTATCAGTATCCCAATGCTGCCGGGGCCAGAGCAATCATGATCGGCATCGGTCTGGGTATTGTGGGAACTTCCCTGCGGGTGATTTTGGGAATTGAAAAATCATTTATGGGGGAGAAGTAAGATGAGCAAATTTAATTCATTTTTGCAAAAACTTGACAGTCTGGACCGGCGTATCATTTTTCTTATAATCGGTCTTGTGGTTCTCCTTCCCCTTTTGATTCCCCTGAATCTTCCCGTTGAAGCAACGGGCCTTACCCGGGATGCCTTTGAAGCCATTCATTATCTTCCTGATGATGCGACTGTTCTGATGTCGTTTGAATACGGTCCGTCAACCAAACCTGAAATTCATCCCATGGCTGTCAGTGTTCTCAGACATTTTCTGTCCAGAGGATATAAGGTTGTGATCATGTGTCTTTGGCCGGACGGACTCTTTATGGCCCGGGAAGCCATAGACGAAGTGCTGAGCGATGAAAGATTTTCCAATCTGGTATATGGCGTGGATTATGTGAATCTGGGGTACCGTCCGGGGAATGAAGCTGTTATCAAAGGAATCACAAAAAGCTTTGCCGCCAATTTTACAGTGGATTCCAGACAAACAGATATCATTGATATTCCGCTGATGAATGAAGTCCGGACCGTAGCGGATGTGGATTTCATCTTCAGTCTCTCAGCCGGTTATCCCGGAGCTATTGAATGGGTGCTTTATGCATCTGATCCGCTTCAGATTCCTGTCAGCAGCGGGAATGCCTCTATTCAGGTGAATCAACTTCTGCCCTATGTAAAATCCGGGCAGATGCAGGGCGTGATTGCCGGTATGCCCGGTGCAGCCGAGTATGAAGCCTTAATGGAAGAATACGGGCTCTGGCCGACTCGCGGACAAGCAGCAAAATCCATGGATGCACAGTCTATTGCCCATCTGGTGATTGTCCTGTTTATTATACTGGGCAATATATCCTATTTTGCAAAACGTAAATCTCAGAAGAAATATTAGGAGAGACCTATGTATACAGATGTTTTTGGCGCCTGGGTTGCTGTCTTTCTTACGTTAGCAATCTTCAGCTATTTGTATAAAGACAACCCCTTTTATAAATTGGCGGAACATGTTTACGTGGGTGTTTCCGCCGCACACTGGGCAACGATTGCTTTCTGGAGCCAGGTTCGCCCTAATCTTTTTGGGAGACTATGGCCCAGCATTGATCCGGCTGAATTGTCCGGTTTTAATGTGGTGTGGTATAAATTCTATAATGTTTTAAACTGGATGAGCAGTACGATTTTTCCGGAAAATGGGATTCCCGGTAATCAGGAACAGAGCTTCATGTATATCTTTGCCCTCATTCTGGGTATCTTTATGCTGCTTAGACTTGTCCCCAGTGTTGGCTGGCTGAGTCGCTGGTCCCTTGCGTATGTAGTGGGTATGGCTGCCGGTCTTCGTCTCTACGGATATCTGAGCTCGGATGTGCTGTCCCAAATCCAGGGTACAATCCTGCCGATCTGGACAGGAAATCTGGGAGAGAGTCTAAATAATATTGTACTTATCGTGGGTGTTGTTTCAGGACTCTTTTATTTCTTTTTCTCGGTTGAGCATAAAGGGACATTTGGTAGAATCAGCCGCGTTGGTATCTACTTCCTGATGATTACATTTGGAGCTTCTTTCGGATTTGCAGTTATGGGTCGTATCTCTCTTCTGATAGGCAGATTAACGGATCTGATTGAATTCTCACAAAGACAATACGGCTATGCTACGTATATTCTTTTGGCCGTTATGGTTGTGACGATCATAATAACGACTCGCCGCGATAAAGAAGTAGCAGAATAAGTTAGTTGTTTAAATCGCTTGGAAAAGGTGTCCCAGACACCTTTTCTTTTTTCTGTTCCATAGAATTGATAAATTTTCAAAAACCGGGAGTTGCTTGTGTTCAATTCAGTAGGGGAATTTCTTGAAATTTTAAAAAAACAGGGTGAATTACTGGAAATTGACCGGGAGGTGAACCCTTATCTGGAAATCAGTGAAATTTCTCATCGATTTGTTAATAACAATGGACCGGCTCTGCTTTTTACTCATGTTAAGGGTTCAAAAATCCCGGTTCTTCAAAATCTTTTTGCTTCAGAGAAACGGATGTCACTGGCATTGGGAATTTCCCATCCTGACGAAATCGGCGATAGAATACGAAATATTTACAAACAGAAAGCACCTGAAGGGCTGGCAGATAAATTGACTTTATTTACAACCCTGCTGGAAGCTGCCAAATATCCTCCGAAATCCGTAAAAAATGCTCCGGTTCAGGATGTGATTCTCAAAGGAAAAGATGCCAGTCTGGATCTCCTGCCTATTATAACATGCTGGCCAAAGGATGGAGGTCCCTATTTCACGCTGCCCCAGGTTATTACTGAAGATCCGGAAACCGGAATTCGGAATGTGGGCATGTACCGTATGCAAAAATATGATGCCTATACTACGGGTATGCACTGGCAGCAACATAAGCACGGGGCATCGCACTTTCAAAAATATCGACAGTTGAAAAAGAAAATGCCCGTTTCTGTTGCCTTGGGCGGCCCCCCTGTTCTGACATACGCATCAACAGCTCCCCTGCCGGAAAATATTGATGAATATCTCTTTGCCGGATTTATTCAGAAATCCCCCGTCAGACTGATAAAAAGTGTGACAAATGATCTGAAAGTTCCTGCTGATGCAGATATTATCATCGAAGGTTATGTGGATCCGGAAGAAGATTTCCGTATGGAAGGTCCTTTCGGGGATCATACCGGGTTTTATTCCCTTGAGGATCTGTATCCTGTTTTTCATGTAACGGCAATAACCATGAGAAAAAATCCTGTTTATCCGTCAACGATTGTGGGAGTTCCCCCTATGGAGGATTACTGGCTGGGTTATGCGACAGAGCGCATATTTCTGCCTTTGGCTCAAATGATCCTTCCGGAAATCCGGGATTATCATATGCCGCCGGAAGGGGTGTTCCATAATCTTGTATTTGTTTCAATCCGAAAACAATATCCGGGACATGCTTTTAAAGTCATGCAGGGATTATGGGGTCTGGGACTTCTGATGCTTGCAAAGGTTATCATAATTCTGGATGACGATGTGGATGTCCGGAATCCGTCTGAAGCCTGGTGGGTTGCCCTGAACCATATTGATCCGAAACGGGATATTCTTTTTACACGGGGGCCGGTTGATGATTTGGATCATGCTTCTCAACTTCCTTCTTTTGGCAGTAAAATGGGTATAGATGCAACCCGAAAAGGACCCGGGGAAGGTTTTACTCGGCGCTGGCCTGATAAAATAACCATGGATCAATCGATTATTGATACGGTTTCAACATATTTTGATGAACTCAAAAAAAAATCCAATGATCTGAAAAAATGAATTTAGAACACGAAGATATGCACTGGTTTCCCCTCTATGTAAGAGCTCGTCATGAAAAAACAGTCAGGGATGAGCTTGAGAACAGGGGATATGAGGTGTATTTACCCCTTGTAAAACGCAGAAAACGCTGGTCAGACCGGTACAAGACAATAGAAAGTCCACTTTTTTCCGGTTATTTGTTTATCAGGATAGACAGAAGATTGAAATACTATGTTCTGGATATTCCCGGTGTTCTGGGGTTTATTACGTTCATGGGGGAAATGGCTTGCATTCCCGATTTCCAGATAGACTTTATTCACCGAATGCTGGAAAGACCGGAAACATTTGAGGTTATAAACAAAGTCATTAAAACCGGTCATCATGTCAGAGTTATTTCAGGTCCGTTTATCGGTATGAAGGGTATTGTTAAGGAACTTAAGAATAAGTCAAGATTCTACTTAGCCATAGATCATATTCAACATACCATATCCATCGAAGTCTCGGAATACGATCTGGAATTGATTCCTGAAAATGGAACTTCATAACAGTCCCGGAGTTTCATTACAATAAAAATTGGAAGACTATGATATTAAAAATAAAATATCTTTTGTTTATCCTGTTTCCCGTTATGGTTCAAGCTTTCACAATGTCCGGTGTGAAAGTTGAGCTTACATCACCGGATAAGTTGGTTCTATACATCACGCTGTCTAATCCTGCAGACGATCAGGCTTATATTGAAGGTGAGAGTTTTCTCAGGTATTCATTTCCTGAAGCCAACCATACAAGGCAGGTGGACAATTTTCTGATGCGTGTCCTGAACATCCCTCTTTCCCTGACTCATGAATCACATCCCGGTATTAAGATTGAAATTATTCAAAGCAGTCCGTTTATCCGGAAGAATAAAAAGACCTCCGATGTATTTGCTTCGTTTTCCGATATACGCCTTTTTCGATCCAGTCCCATGGTTGATTTGATTATTGATCCCTTTGCATACAGGGATGTTTTTGTTCAGGAAGCACGCGTAGAAATCAGTTTTCAGTCAACCCGCAATATAAATCAGGAGTTGAATTCTGTCGAAAAAAACTATATCCGTGATGTGGTTATAAACCCTGTCCATACCCGGTCCTTCAAATCAAAATTACCGCTTTCAACACTTAAGAAAACGGATCGTTTGGAATCGGGGACGTGGTATCAAATCGGAATAAGAGAAACGGGCATTTATTCAATATCGGGGCAATATCTTCAGGATAATGGAGTTGTTCTGTCAAATCTGAACAAATCCGGGATACGGATGGTTACAAGTCCAACCCGCGGACGTCCGTACACATCCAAATTGCCGCAATCGCCGTATATTCAGGAAATTCCTGTTATAATAACGGGAGATTCAGAAGGCCCCTTCGAGCGTCAGGATAAACTCATTTTTTATGGTGAAGGCGTTTCGGGTTGGAATGCCGCATTATCCGGGAAACCGGAATCGGCAACCTATAACATGAATCCTTATGAAAAAACAAATCACTACTGGATATTTATTCCGGATGCAGGTGTTTCTAAGCCATCACGGATGCTCATGTATACCAATACACACAATCCCGATGCCGAGAACCGCTCCTTTTACTGGGGCCGCATGCATCATGAAAAAGAAGAGGCAAATTTAATACAGGGCGGTACGAGCTGGTATGGCGAATCGTTTAACGGTCCTGCAAGCAACAGGGTCATATCCCTGCCTCTTATAAATCCGGCATCTGATTTACACGATGATGCTTTTATTCGTTTTGGAGTAGCCGGAGCTTCAAAAACAGGTTATTCAACGCATCGGCATGATTTCGAATTCTCACTGAATAATCAGGTTATATGGGGAAAAATCACGGCTTTTGATTATACGGAATCATCCAAAATGATGCAGATTGATACAGATATTTTGAATGAAACCAATTCGCTTTTCATCAAATATTCCGGTAATAATGACAACACAAAAGCTTTTTTGGATTATGTTGATATTATTTATCCTGCCCGTCTTACCGCTGCTGATGATTATCTTCACATTTGGTATCCCGCACAAAATATTCCTGTTTCGTTTGATGTGAGTGGTTTCAATAGTTCCCTGATATATGTTTTTGATATTTCTGACCCCTTAAACCCCCGCTATTTTATATCCGGGGAAAAACAATTTTCTCTGTATCACTCCCGCACGGAACTGGCCCCCGAATATCTTATTCTCACGGAATCACACTTTCTTACACCTGCTACGTTTAAAACACCGTCTGTCGATCCGGTTTTACCGGTTGCTTATGATCAGACAGATATGGTAATAATTACTCACAGGGATTTTTTGCCGGCAGCAGAACGGTTAAAAGAATTCCGGGAAAGCAGATTGACAAATCCTTTAAAGGTTACCATTTTTACAATGGATGAAATTTATGCAAAATTCAGTGCCGGTAATCAGGATCCCCATGCTATTAGAAATTTATTATATGATTTGTCAGTAAGAGCTCCTGAACCCTCTCCTTATTATTTGCTGCTTTTTGGGGATGGGGATTATGATTACAGAAATATTTCGGGGAAATCAAAAATATTTGTTCCCCAATACTGTATTACTGCCGGTTCGATTATTCATACAAGAAATACGGATGATCCTTTTGTGTATCTGAGCAGTGATACAGATAAAACTCCCGATATGGCTGTTGGGCGTATTCCGTCCAATTCCCTGAAGGAAGCAAACGACTACGTCGATAAACTTATTGCCTATGAAACCCGACAGGTGACCGGTGATTGGCAAATGCGGGTTACACTTATTGCCGATGATCCTACAAATCCGTGGCCGAATGAACCGGAGTTCATCAGGGATACGGAGAATACGGTTCTTCCCACATTTCCCAAAGCTTTTAAAATCAATAAAATCTATCTTACGGAATTTCCTGAACTTTATGATCCCACGATCGGGTCCATGGGCAGAGTCGGCGCCCGGGAAGCTGTTCTTGAAGCTTTTACGCGCGGAACATTTCTCATGAATTATGTCGGGCATGGTTCTCCTTTTGTATGGGCACAGGAATATATATTTACAAAAGACCGGGATTTGAACCAGGTTCGAACAAATGGTCAATATCCATTTATTGTTGCCGCAACCTGTGACTGGGGCCGTTCAGATTTTATCGGTATCCAGAGCATGGGTGAAGAAATGGTAAATGCGGAAAAGAACGGGGCTATCGGTGTAGTGGCAAGCACGCGGGGTGTCATCAATCTGGATAATATCGACTTTACAAAAAAAATGTATGAACACCTCTTTCCCGATAATAAGAACAGCACCCATTGCCGGACTCTGGGCGCTGCTTATCTGACCGGTAAAGTTCAGGCCTGGAGTAATCTGAATGTGTCCAAATTTCAATTTTTCGGTGACCCCGCACTTAAACCGGCCGTTCCGCACATGAATGGTGTTATATCGGTTCATGGCGGGGATACGTTGAAAGCTCTGAGCCGTGTGGACGTTGATGGTTATGTGATCGATCTGGATCAAAACAGAATTACGGATCCTCCTCTTAAGGGGTGGATTGAACTCTATGATTCAGAAAGACCCATAACCCGTGAATACCGTTATCTTTCAGGAGGCGTTTACCGCACAGGCACTCTGAATTATTCCTTGCCGGGATCACGGCTTTTTTCAGGTCAGATAAGTATTGAAAACAGTGATTTTACTGCCCGCTTCATTATTCCGAAAGATATCCAATATGAAGGCAATAATGGAATCATCAGACTTCGATATGCTTCCGACGATCACGTCATCGAAGGTGCAGCGTATAAAGATAAACTCATTCTTGCCGGCAGTTCGGATACGGTGAGTGCCGATTTTAGCGGACCGGTTATAACATTAATGACAGAAAATGAAGAGTTCTCCGGTTCAACTGTCATTATCAGTGACACAACAGATCTGATCATACGCCTGAAAGATCCTGCCGGAATAAATATCACCGGTTCACCGGGTCACTCCATTACCATGACAACCGGGGGAAAAGACCATGATTTAACCGGTCTTTTTGTTTATGACACGGATTCATGGCAGGAAGGCCGAATACGATTGAAAGCAGGGGAGTGGTTTGCAGAAGGTGAACAGGATGTAGAAATATCTGGCTTTGATAACTTCAACAATTATTCCAACGAGACCTTTTATATTCAGATGGTTTCGTACCATGATGATATATTGACAGATGTCATGAATTATCCGAACCCGTTTAAATCTTCAACTCATTTCACGTTCCGAAATTTTCAGTCGGGTGACGTTTCAATCAAGATTTTTACGTTAAACGGTCTGCTGGTTGAGGAAATATATGGCGGTTATAAAGACAGAGGCTTTAACAGCGTTTTCTGGGATGGTTATGACTCTTTCGGCGATAAACCGGCCGCTGGTTTGTATCTTTATACATTGAAACTTGATCATGAGAATGGATCATCCAGCACACGTGGTAAACTGGTTCTTCTTCCATGACGGGAAATGAGAATAAAAAAAATATTGTTTTGGCATCCGAATCCCCAAGACGAAAAGAAATTCTGGAACAACTGGGTTTTAATGTACTTGTTCATCCTTCTGCTTTTGATGAAACAACAATCCGTATTAATATCCCTGAAGAATTTGCTGTGCAGGCAGCGCAGGGAAAAGCTTCAGCTGTTTCCCGTCTCTATCCCGATTTGATCACAGTTGCAGCTGATACAGTTGTTACACTGGACAGCATTCTTTTGGGGAAACCGGAAGATTTCAATGACGCCTTTAAGATGTTGAAACGGCTTTCCGGGAGAACACATAACGTGATTACCGGTTTATCAATTCATTATCCCCTCAATAAATATTTCTATTCCGGATTCGAAACGACTGAAGTAACCTTTAGAGATTTAACGGAGGATGAAATTGAACGATATCTTAACATGCATAAACCCTATGATAAAGCCGGAGCCTATGGTATTCAGGATTTGACTGTACCGCTGGTCAGTTATATTCGGGGTTGCTATTTCAATGTGGTTGGTTTTCCCGTTTCTCATTTTTATATTCACTGGCGAAATATCGTTAACATCGTTTGATGAAATGCAAAACAGTTGTTCTACACGCTGTTTTTCAGATCCCAAAATATTGATAATGAAAGTCCTATAAGGAGGAATTGTGGATAATAACGGTAAACTTGATGAGTTGATAAGCCAGGATAAATTGGATCAAATGTCATCATCCGATAAGAATTCCATCAATTCTGTTGCGATAATCGGACAGGGAGTGATAGGCAGAGGACTCACCTGGACCATTGCTTCAAAAGGAATTGGTGTACTTGCCGTTGAGAAGAATCAGGAAGAAGCTCATAAGGCTCAGGAACTTCTCTATGCAGAAATGCGTGATGAAATTAACCGCTGGCGCCTGACTGAAGGCGAAAAAAAAGCCATAACATCCCGTACTATTTTTACCGGTGATATAGAAACCGTA
Source organism: Fidelibacterota bacterium UBA6817 (assembly GCA_002452555.1). Taxonomy (GTDB): domain Bacteria; phylum Fidelibacterota; class Fidelibacteria; order Fidelibacterales; family Fidelibacteraceae; genus Fidelibacter. The sequence continues at coordinate 19,325 of DKER01000089.1, forward strand.
TCGTCTGTTGATCTGGTGATTGAAGCAGTACCCGAAAGTCTGAAAATCAAACAGGAAATATTGAAAAGACTGGATGAAAAAGTTCACGGGAAGGTGATCTTTGTAACAAGCACGTCAACCCTGTCCATAACTGAAATTGCCAATGCAACCCATAGACAGGATAAGGTTGTCGGACTCCATTTTGTCAGTCCTGTTCCAAAAATTCCGCTGACAGAAGTCGTTCGAGGCTTGCATACGTCGGATGATACCTATAAAAAAATCCATGATTTTGTCGTTCAAATCGGCAAAACGGCCGTTGAAGTGTATGAGTATCCCGGATTTGTAACAACACGCGTAATTTTACCGATGCTGAATGAGGCCATGCATCTCGTTATGGAAGGCGTGGCATCGATTAAAGGTGTTGATACAGCCATGAAACTCGGTTATAAGCTGAGAAAGGGACCGCTTGAACTGGCAGACAGCATGGGACTGGATTCTGTATTATTTAGTATGGATGTCCTGTTTCATGAATTGGGTGATTTGAAATACAGACCGTGCCCGGCATTAAAAAAACTGGTTCGTGCCGGACATTACGGAGTAAAAACCGGCAGAGGATTCTATGTTTATGACGAAGCCGGAAATATAATTGAAGAAAATAAACTCTAGGAAAGCAGAGTTATCTATGAAAGTACTCGTAATCAACTCAGGAAGCTCATCAATTAAGTATCAGCTTATTGATACAAAAGCCGAAGTTTCACTTGCGAAAGGACTTGTAGACCGTATAGGTCTGAGTAACAGTGCCCTAAAGCAAAGCAGGCTGGATGGTCATAAGATTAATCTTTTCGGTGAAATCTTTGAACACGCTCAGGCGCTTGAATATATTTTGGCAGCTTTAACCAGTGAGAAGCACGGCGTTATTCAGTCTCTGGATGAAATTGATGCTGTCGGGCACCGGCTGGTTCATGGCGGTGAACATTTTAAAAGCAGTATTCTTATTACCGATGAAGTTATGGAAGTTCTGAATGAATGTATAAACCTTGCCCCCCTTCATAATCCGCCGAATATTAAAGGCGTTTTGGCTGCAAAAGCATACCTGGGAAAAACGCCCATGGTTGGAGTTTTTGATACAGCTTTTCATTCAACCATGCCTGATTATGCCTATATTTACGGTATCCCCTATGAACTGTATAAGCGGTATGGCATTCGTCGTTACGGATTTCACGGTACCTCACACCGGTATGTTACCCAGGAATTTGCCAGAATGTTTAATAAAGATATCAAAACCTTAAAACTTGTATCCTGCCATCTGGGAAATGGAGCGTCTGTAGCCGCTGTAGAATCGGGAAAATCGGTGGATACTTCCATGGGATTTACACCTTTGGAAGGACTGGTGATGGGCACCCGTTCCGGAGATATTGATCCGGGTGCAGTTCTGCAGATTGCCGGAAAAGAAGATCTGGATTTGAAAGATCTGAACAATCTTCTGAATAAACACGGCGGCATGCTGGGGATTTCAGGGCTGTCGAGTGATATGAGAGATATTGAAGAAGCCATCGAAAAAGGCGACAAAAGAGCTCAGCTGGCTATGAATGTTTATAATTATCGCTTAAAAAAATATATAGCTTCATATGCCGGTGCCATGGGCGGTGTAGACGGAATCATTTTTACAGGCGGTATTGGTGAAAACGGCCCTATAACACGTAAAGGTTGTNNCTTGAGTTTATGGGAGTCCACCTGAATGATGACCTAAATGAGAAAATGATCCGGGGAAAACAGGGTGAAATTAACAATCCCGATTCACCTGTAAAAATTGTTGTCATTCCGACAAATGAAGAACTGGTCATTGCCTTGGATACAGAAGAGATTGTATCGAAACGCTTTACAGAATAATTATATTTCTTTAAATTCTTAAGCTGAGCTTTAGAATTTATCACGGTTTTGCACACACATGGATGCTCAGCTAGGCTGAGCATCCTGTTTTGGTATAGAAAAAAAGGATTGAATATGGATATTTCAGAGCAACTCACCGAACACTTTGAGGACCTCAAAAATAAAATTGATGAAGTTGCGTCATATATTGATCTTGAAAGAAAAACGGAACGAATAAAAGAACTTAGGGACAAAACCATGATTCCGGATTTCTGGCAGGATAATTTAAAAGCACAAACAATCACAAAAGAGATCGCAGACCTGGAATTTGAAATTGAACGCTGGCATAAGATCTTGGAAATGCGGGATGATGCAGAGCTTCATTTCTTGATTAGTGAAGAAGATCCTGCCGTTGCCGCCGAAATTCCGCATATTCTGAATAAACTTGAAGACGCCGTTACGTCTTTGGAAACTGAAAAACTTCTCTCCGGCGAATTTGATCGAAAGGATGCAATTTTTATAATTCATCCCGGGGCAGGAGGGACCGAGTCGCAGGATTGGGCCAATATGCTTTTTCGGATGTATACCCGGTGGTTTGAGAAAAAAGGGTTTGAATACACCGTTCTCAATTATCAGCCGGGTGATGAAGCAGGAATAAAAGAAGCGGTGATCGAAGTTAAAGGTTCGTATGCTTACGGGTATCTGTCAGCGGAGATCGGCGTCCATCGTCTGGTTCGGATTTCACCCTTCGATTCCAATGCCCGACGGCATACAAGTTTTGCATCCGTTTTTGTGTATCCGGAAGCAGATGATGATGTGGATATTGAAATCAATCCCAAAGACCTTCGCATTGATACATACAGAGCAAGCGGCGCCGGAGGTCAGCATGTGAATAAAACCGATTCAGCTGTTCGCATTACCCATATTCCAACCGGAATTGTTTCAACATGCCAGAATGAACGATCCCAGCATAAGAATAAAGAAATGGCCATGAAAATTCTTAAATCCCGTCTCTATCAATTGAAAAAGGAGGAAGAAGAGAGTAAAAAGGCCGATCTGGAAAAAGATAAAATGGATATAGGATGGGGGAGCCAGATCCGTTCCTATGTTTTTCAACCGTATACCATGGTCAAAGATAACCGCACAAAACATGAAACCGGAAACATTCAGGCTGTTATGGATGGAGATCTGGACGGTTTTATTAAAGCTTATTTAACATATTCCCACAGTCAGCAAAGCTGATAATCAGGAGTCTTTCTATGGAACATAATAATGAGGATAAACATTCCACACTTCAGGAGATCATGTCCTTAAGGATCGATAAGATTAATACATTTATGGAAAAAGGCGTTAATCCTTATCCTTATGAGTTTAAAGTCAGTCAGAAAGCGTTGGAAGTAACGGACCGGTACGATGAATTCGAAAATCAGACAGTTTCGGTTGCCGGCCGCATAATGTCCATCCGGATCATGGGGAAAGCAAGTTTTGCCCATATCATGGATATGTCGGGAAAAATACAGATCTATCTTTCACAAAAAGATCTGGGCGATGCAGTCTATGACATATTTAAACACCTGGACATCGGTGATTTTATTGGAATTTCAGGAATTGTGATGAAAACACGGACAGGTGAAGTAACTGTCAAGGCAGAATCCATGACGCTGCTCAGTAAAAATATCCGTCCCCTTCCTATTGTAAAGGAGAAAGACGGTGTGCTACACGATGCCTTCACCGATAAGGAATTGCGATACAGAAAGCGCTATCTTGATCTCATCGTTAATCCTGAAGTCAGGGATGTCTTTATTCACCGAGCTAATATCATGAAGTGGACACGAGAATTTTTTGATAATCGCGGATACCTTGAAGTTGAAACTCCGGCGCTTCAACCGGTTTACGGCGGGGCGAGTGCCCGGCCCTTTGTAACACGATATAATGCTCTTGATACGGATTTCTATCTGAGAATTGCCGATGAACTATACCTGAAACGACTCATTATCGGTGGCTTTGAGAAAGTCTATGAAATTGCAAAAAACTTCCGAAATGAAGGTATGGACCGGACCCACAACCCGGAATTTACGGCGATTGAATTTTATGAGGCATACGTTGATTACGAGTATATGATGGATATGGTGGAAAATTATTTCAGGACCATTGCGGAAAAATCCGGCAAACGTCACATGACCTATCATGGTCATGATCTGGATTTTTCAAAACCGTTTGCCAGAAAGACCATGTTTGACCTTTTTCAGGAATACCTGGACGTAGATATCCGGCAATTTGATATTGACCGATTGAAAGAATTATGTAAAGAAAGGCATATTGAGTTTGATCCAAAGTGGAATTACGGACAGTTTATTGATGAAATTTTCAGTGAAGTTGTTGAACCGCATCTCATCAATCCCACTTTTGTTATTGATTATCCCAAAGCCGTGTCACCGCTGGCAAAAAGTAAACGAAACGGCGATGAACAAATTGTTGAACGGTTTGAGCTGTATATTTGCGGGTATGAATATGCCAATGCCTTTTCGGAATTGAATGATCCTGTTGACCAGAGAGAGAGGCTGGAAAATCAGGCAAAACTTCGGGAACTTGGAGATCTGGAAGCTCAGGTTGTCGATGAAGATTTTCTGCAGGCGCTGGAATACGGTATGCCTCCGACAGGCGGAGTGGGAATCGGATTGGACCGGCTTGTAATGCTTATGACAGGACAGGTGTCCATCAAAGATGTGATATTGTTTCCGGCTATGCGCCCTGAAAAATAAAAAACCGGATAACCCTTTGAAATTAGAATTTTTCCTGGCATACAGAAGTCTTATTCGTTCGCGGGGAAACCGTTTTATCCCCTTTATCCGGACAATGGCTGTTATGGGTATGATTATCGGCACGGCAGCATTGACGATTACTGCCGGAATTCTCCGCGGTTTTGAAAAAAACATGATAGAAAAAATTACCGGCTTTGATGCTCATGTGCGCATATCAAACATTCGTGAAAAAAACTTTACGGCAGATGATGATCTTGTGGATAGACTTAACAATATTCCGCAAGTAAAACATGTAGCACCCTATCTGGACCAGGAAGTCATTATCCGGTTCAGGGATCGCTCTGAAGGTATTATGCTTGAATGCCTGAAAGAAGATGACTTTCGTCAGATATTAATGCCCTCAAAGAAACCTGTTTCAGGAGTTGTTGATTTTAAGGATTCAGGACTATATCTTGGCAAAGGGGTAGCAGATGTTTTGTCGGTTTCTGTCGGTGATACAGTTGATCTTCTTCTTCTCAGAGGTATGCCGTCATTGACGAATCCGGTTAAAATATTTAACGTCGTCATAACCGGAATTTTTTCCACCGGAATTTCTGAATATGACAAATCTCTTGCATATGCCGGACTCAGCCTGGGTCAGGAATTTCTTTTATTGCCCGGGAGGGTTTCCGGTTATCAATTGTTGTTGAATGATACGGCTTTTACAGATGACGTCAGTACGATTCTGAGGGAAGAACTGCCTTATCCCTTTTATTCCGTAAGCTGGAAAGACCGCCATTATACCCTTTTTCGATGGCTTCAAACCCAAAAGTTTCCCATTATCCTTATTTTTGGACTCATTGCCCTGGTTGCTGCCGTCAATATTATATCCACATTGGTCATGATCGTTTTGGTCAAAGAAAAAGAGATTGCTGTTCTTAAGTCCATGGGGATGCCTACAAAACGTATTCGAAGACTTTTTCTCATGGACGGACTGATCATATCCCTGATCGGTGCAGGTCTTGGTGTAATTTTATCCCTTTTTATCGGCTGGGGTCAAATGACTTTTGGATGGTTTTCCATTTCTGCCGATGTTTATTTTATTGACAGGATCCCTGTTTCTATCAGTCCGCTGATCGTTTTACTGGTTATTACAACGTCTGTCATTCTGGCTTTGATTTCATCCCTTTATCCCTCTTCAAAAGCGTCAGCCCTGAAACCTGTGGATATTCTCCGGTATGAATAGAAAAACAATGAAAGCGGATGCCTGGATTGCCTTTCGATACTTTCGAACGCGAAGAAAAGTCGGTATGGCTTCCGTTACTTCACTCATAACATTAATCGGTGTTACAATTGGGACCATGGCAGTACTGATTTCCATGAGTGTTTTAAATGGTTTCAGGGATGTTATTGTTCATCGTACCCGTAATATGGAACCTGACCTTAAAATTCATGTTCGTGATTTAAATGCATCCGATCAGCGGGATTTGCTGTCCGATCTGGAGTTTAATTTTCCGGATTATCAATTCACTCCGGTGCTGGACCGTAAAATTATTGTTTCCGGCAAGAAACAATCGCTCATGCAGTTAAAAGGTATATATCCTTCAGAATTGGGTTCTATGTTCAAACTTGAACCCTATTTGAAATATGATTCGTTCCTTACTGAAGATATAGGACAGACTGAATTCCCGCAAATCGTGCTGGGAAGCGGACTGGCCTATTCTCTTAACCTTGTGGTTGGAGATACAGTGACGCTTCTGAGTCCGGCCGATGTTGAATATTATTCTGCCCCTGTTATGAAAGCTGTCTTAATCAACATGTACGATCTTGATATTTTTAATTATGACGACATGACCGGCTTTGTTCATATCCTGGATATGCAATACTTTATTGATGAACCGGGATGGCATGAAATCTATGTTCGGTCAACAGATTCGAATCCTGAAATGAAACTCCGGGCATTTCTACCGGAAAATGTTTCGCTTGTAAGCTGGAAAGACGAACATCGTGAACTTTTTGCAGCCATGGAAATGGAAAAAAAAGGAACGTTTATCGTTTTGAATCTGATCATTCTTTTGGCCGGGTTCAACTTGGTTAGTTCTCTTATTATGCTGCTTCTGGAAAAAAAATGGGAGGTGGGAATCCTGAAAAGTATGGGATTAAATGACAAGCAGGCATTCAGGATCTATTTTATATTAGGCTGGATTACCGGTGGTATTGGTATGATCATTGGTCTTGCCGCTTCAATGATTTTGCTTCTTTGGCAACAGTTTCATCCCTTTATCCGTCTTCCGGGAGATGTTTATTTCATTAAATATCTGCCGGTTATAGTAAGCCCCTGGGATGTTGTGCTTACGATTGCCGTTCTTGTAATGATCATCACATTGGCCAGTCTGTTGCCGGCACGGCATTCTGTAAAATTAAAACCGTTGGACTCAATAAAAGTTAAGATGTAGAAAAATTATGAAAGAACAAATACTTGAAGCATTGAATATCACCAAAACGTACGAATCGGGAGAAAACAGGCTGGTGATATTGAAAGATATCAATTTTTCACTGAATAAAGGGGATCTTGTTTCTCTGATGGGAGCATCCGGTTCTGGCAAATCCACGTTATTGAACATTTTGGGAACAATGGATTCTCCGGATTCGGGAGAAGTAAGGATCAATGGGATTGATACGGTAAAACTGAAAGAAAATCAGTTGGCGGAATTCCGTCAGAACCATATTGGTTTTGTCTTTCAGTTCCATTATCTCCTGCCGGAATTTTCAATTCTTGAGAATATTGCCATGCCTCTGCTTATATCAGGCAAAACACGTAATAAAGCCCTTTTATCTGCTGCAGAACTCATGGATTATTTGGATATTCTCGACAGAAAAGATCACTTTCCTGCTGAAATTTCCGGTGGTGAAAAACAGCGGGCAGCTATTGCTAGAGCACTAATATCAAAGCCGGATATTATTTTTGCAGATGAACCGACCGGCAATCTGGACCGAGAAACCGGCCGGCATGTATTGAATCTCTTTCAGAAAATAAACCGGGAAATGAACCAGTGTTTTTTTCTTGTAACTCACGATGAAACCATTGCCGCCGTGGCAGACCGGCAGTATTACCTGAAAGATGCAGCGCTGACTCATATTAAGGGTAAAGAATTATGATGCCGTATTATATCCCTGTTCGTGTTTATTTTGATCACGGATGTTTGAAAAATTCCAATTTTAACTTTAAAACACTGGGTCATAAAACCCTGATTGTAACCGGTCGTCATTCTGCAGAACTCAGCGGTGCATTGCAGGATATGAAAGATGTTTTAACGAAAAATGGTATTGAATTTTACCAATTTGATCAGGTAATAGAGAATCCGTTGGTTAAAACAGTGCAAAGTGCCGTTGATCTTTTTAACCGGGAATCCTGTGATTTTATTGTGGGAATCGGCGGAGGAAGTCCCATTGATGCTGCCAAAGCCGTTGCCGTTGCTGCTTATAATCATTTGAATGCTCAAAATGTATACGATATTTCAAAAATTAAAGGGGCTTTTCCGATTGTTGCTGTTCCCATTACATCCGGAACGGGTACGGAAGTAACGCCATTCAGTGTTCTTTCCGATGATGAGAAAGACAAGAAAGCCGGTTTTGGCCATGAATCCATGTTTCCGGTTGTGTCGTTCTGTGATCCCGGTTATACACTTTCGGTTCCGCCGATTATTACACGGGATACAGGCCTGGATGCCCTGAGTCATCTCATTGAAGGAATCTTCTCGGATAAACGGGATCCGGTAACCTATCCTCTGATTGACAAAGGTATTCGGACAATTGTTAAAAATCTGCCCCGCGTTATACAGGACGGTTCAAATTTGGAACTGAGATCTGAACTAATGAAGGCCTCTCTGTGGGGAGGGATTGTCATTGCAAAAAGCGGTACAACGCTTCAGCATGCTATCGGGTATCCACTGACAGTACGCTACGGCATCAGTCACGGGAGGACTAACGGACTGGTTCTTTCTCAAATTCTGGATCTGTTTTATCCCGCACTTGAAAGCAGTTTTAAATGTGCCCTGGGATCGGACTGGAAAAAAGTGATTCAGGATGTAAAAAAATTGATTGCTTCCTTTGACCTGAAGGAAAACCTGAACCTTGATCAAACCCATTTTCCGGATATGACACAGGACGTGCTCGGATCCAGAAATATGGCCAACAACCCCATTTGTGTCAATGCGTCGGATATCATCGGCTTATATCAAAAAATTTAATGAAGCGATAAACTTTATGGCGTATAGTTGCGTCATAATGGCGCACAAAGTGTGTGGCATGTATTTTGTAATATAAATATCGGATATCGTGAAAAAACATTAGGAGATAAAAATGGGTAAAATTATTGGAATTGACTTAGGTACAACGAATTCATGTATAGCAATCATGGAAGGTGGTGAACCCAAAGTCCTTGTAAACTCTGAAGGCGGCAGAACGACCCCTTCAGTCGTGGCGTTTAAAAAGAATGGAGAGCGGCTTGTGGGTGCATCTGCAAAACGTCAGGCAATCACCAACCCGACCAATACCATATTTTCTATTAAACGGTTTATGGGACGCCGTTATCAGGAAGTGGGAACTGAAATTCATGAGGTGCCTTTTAAAGTTGATAAAGGCCCCAATGACGATGTACGGGTCCGGGTGAATGATTCAGTCTATTCTCCTCCGGAAATCAGCGCCATGGTTTTACAGAAAATGAAACAGATTGCTGAAGAGTATCTTGGAGAAAAAGTAACAGAAGCTGTCATAACGGTTCCTGCCTATTTCAATGACTCACAGCGACAGGCAACGAAAGACGCGGGTAAAATAGCAGGCCTTGAGGTAAAAAGAATCATTAATGAACCGACAGCTGCGGCTCTTGCCTATGGCCTTGACCGGAAAAAGGAAGAGAAAGTTGCCGTATTCGATTTGGGCGGCGGTACTTTTGATATTTCGATTCTGGAAATCGGAGACGGTGTCTTTGAAGTGAAATCAACAAACGGCGATACTCATCTCGGAGGAGATGATTTTGATCAGAAACTCATCGAATACCTGGTCAAAGAGTTTAAAAACCAGGAAGGAATTGATATATCCAAAGATCCAATGGCAATGCAACGGCTGAAAGAAGCAGCGGAGAAAGCAAAAATTGAGTTGTCATCCTCCATGCAGACTGAAATTAATCTGCCCTATTTAACTGCAGATAATACGGGCCCGAAACATCTGAACCTGACTCTGAGCCGCGCTAAATTTGACCAGCTTACATCTGATCTTGTTGAAAGAACCAAACAACCTTGTCTCAATGCATTAAAAGATGCAGGATTATCCCACAGCGATATTGATGAAGTTATTCTAGTTGGCGGCTCAACCCGGATACCTGCCGTACAGGATATTGTGAAGAAAATTTTTAACAAAGAACCCAATAAATCGGTTAATCCGGATGAAGTTGTTGCAGTTGGCGCTGCAATTCAGGGCGGTGTTCTTCAGGGTGATGTGAAAGATGTCCTTCTGCTGGATGTTACACCTCTTTCCCTGGGAATTGAAACTTTGGGCGGTGTCTTCACAAAACTCATTGAAAGAAATACGACAATTCCTACCAAAAAATCTGAAATATTCAGCACAGCTGCCGATAATCAGCCGTCAGTCGAAATTCATGTCCTTCAGGGAGAACGGTCTCAGGCAGCTTACAATAAAACGTTAGGCCGGTTTATTCTGGACGGAATTCCGCCGGCACCCAGAGGTATTCCTCAGATCGAAGTGACGTTCGACATTGATGCCAACGGTATTCTGAATGTCTCAGCTAAAGATAAGGCTACGGGAAAGGAACAGAATATCCGCATCGAAGCGTCCAGCGGTTTAACGGATCAGGATATTGAAAAAATGAAACGGGATGCAGAAGCAAACGCTGCTGAAGATGAAAAATGGAAAAAAATCGTTGAAATGCGGAATCAGGCAGACACACTCATCTATCAGACACGAAAACAGTTTACAGAACTTGGAGACAAATTGACGGATGACGAGAAAAAACCGGTGGAAGAAGCGCTTAATGAACTTGAAAATGTTAAAGACAGCAATGATCCGGATCTGATCAAAAGTAAAATTGATGATGTAACACAGAAAATGATGAAAATCTCAGAGAAACTCTATCAGCATGCCCGTGAGCAGGAAAGCGCCGGAGCAGGAACAGGCCCTGCCGGTGATACCCAATCACAGAGTTCATCAGCTGACGGTGAAGAATCTGTTGAAGATGCAGATTTTGAAGTTGTCGATGATAAATAAATGTTGAATTTTCAGGCTAAAAGGGCGGATTATCCGCCCTTTTTATTTACTATTAATTCCTTTTTATTTAGCTTATAAAGATTATGAAGATTGCACAATGAAAGACGTACAACACCACCATTACCCCAAAAAAACATTCATACCATTTATCATGGTTTTCCTGATAGGTGTTTTTCTGGTTGTACTCTTTCACCCCCGCATCTGGTTTGGACTGCTTTCTGACTATGTAAATGACAGAATAACCCGCAATCTGAATGCCGATCTGAATATTTCAAATGTATACGGGAATTTTAACCGGGCTGTTTTTGTTGATACGTTGAACCTCAATAATAAACAGGGACAGTTTAATGTTAAGGTGGATTTCTTGTCTGTTCACTATCAGAATATACTGAAACTGGCTGTTACACGCTCTGTTGATTCGTTGACATTGATTAATCCTGTATTTACTGCTGCGTTTAACAACGATAGAAATCCGGATACAAGGAGAGATCTTGATCTTGAAAAAATTCTTGCCGCACTTCCCTCGATTAATATTGAAAATCTGATCATTCAAAACGGGATCTATATTAATGACAATGGTCTGAACGAAGAATATATGGCTCAAAATATTAACGGGAGTATTCATCTGAATTTTAAAGGTGGAAAACGCATTCTTGAAGTTCGTTCTCTATCCCTTAAACCGATGGATCAGGATAATGAAATCGACATCACTGCAATGACTCTGACGCATGCCAACAGATTGTTGAAAATTCAGGATTTATCCTTTAACTATAAAGATATCCCTGTTATGTTTTCCGGAAAGCTTCAGACCAACCCGGATCTTCCGTTTAAAGGAGAAATGACAGCACAAAAGATCAGACCGTCTCGCTGGATCCCTGAGTTTGAAAAATATCCTGATGATATTGTTGATGTTTTTATTTCCATATCCGGCAATCCTGACCATATACGAAGTGATTTCCGGATACAGGGTGTTTTATTTGACGAAATTATTGATAAACTGGAGGGAAGTATCCGGTATATTCCTCCTGCAGTTGAAATAAACAGACTCGTTATGAAAAATACATTGATTGAAACTGTCCTGGATCGGCTGACTTATAATAATCGCAATTTTACTGTTCGACTGGATATTCAAAAGCTGAATTATCCTTTTCATAGCCCCCTGATTTCTGATCGAACAGTTAAAGGCGAAATCAGCAGTTCAGGATTATTTCCCGATTCTGTGGTTGTTCAATATCATCTCGCTGATTATAACCAAAATTCATCTGATTATATAAACGGTTCGATTCTTTATAAGGATCAAGACTTGATTCTGATAGACACAAACACAGTCCATTTTATGGGGGCGAACCTGTTTCTTCTGGGCCGTGTTGATAAACTCTCGGATTTCAATCTTCGGTTCAATTTAAAAGCGAATGACGTTAATTCGATCCCTTTAAACAATAAAAATATCAGCATTAACAGTATGAACGTTCAGGGACGTTTAAAAGGTCCGGTTGAAGATCCGAATATTTCTTTGATTTATCTCTTTAATAATACCTCATATGACCGGTATTCTCTGCTCAGAGCCCGGGGAGCTGCATCGGTCGATCACATCAGATCAGAACCTTCCGGTGATATGTATATTGATTTTTCTGAACTTTATGCCGGTTCGACTCTTTTTGAACAGGGGGGAAGTTTTTTAGAATTTCTGGATGATACCATTCTTATCAGTTCTTTCAGTCTCAGATCAGGAGATAACCGGATGGAGCTGGTTGGGAAATTCACACTTGACAGTACATTTATTATTGATGAATTTGCAGCCAGCCTGAAAGGGAATAATGTTAGAATGGAACATCCCTTTCACCTTACAATTAAAAAAGATGCGATTAACAGCAGTCCACTGAATCTTACATTCAATGACGGCTCTTTGATTGGACAGGGAAAATGGGATGGTAAGGAGAATTTTAATGTATCCCTTAAAGGCCAGAATCTGGATATATCTGATCTGTTTTCAATACAGGAATCATATACTGATTTTGATGGAAAATTAACTTTTAACATGTCTGCAAAAGGCAGCACTGAAGATCCGGATATTAATCTTCAGTTCAACATAGACAATTTCCGCTGGGATAACAGCACTTTTCAGCAAATCGCGGGCAAAATGACGTTTATTGATTCAACTCTTCTGGTTGATAAAGCAGAGATTCGCCAGAGTAAATTTAATTATATTAATTCTTTTGGCCGTTTTCCTCTTGCATTAAGCTTTAATGATGGCATGGAGTTCACATTGCCGGTCAATCAACCCTTTATGATGACGAGCAGCTTCAACCAATTTAATCTTGAAAGTTTGGACCGGCTGATCGGGAAAAACCTGAAGATCAGAGGCCTTACCGATGGGATTTTTAAAGCAGAAGGATTTTATAACGATCCGGATATGAATATTAATCTAACGACTCAGGATGCAGGAATATCCCGCTTTTCTTTTAACAATATCTTATCGCAATTAAGTTATCATGATAAAAAAGTCAACATCAATACCATAAATCTCAAAAATGAAAGCGGACTTTACTCGGTGAAAGGATTTATTCCTGTTGATCTTCGACTGCAACCTGCAGGTCAAAGAATATCTATTGTAGATTCCCTCTTTATTCAAATTGACGGAAACGATAATAAATTATCCCTATTGGAACCAATTTTAAAAGTTCTTGATAATTCGGAAGGATCTTATTCGACGTCTGTCGTTATTAGGGGTATTCCCGGAGAACTGGAAAAAAGCGGTTATTTAAAAGCATCAAACGGAACACTGACCCTGGACAATGTTATGAATCCTGTTACGAATGTTAACGGCACAATTGAACTGGATAATAATATGCTGAATCTTTCTCTGAAGGGGAATATGATAAAATCCGATAGCCGTTTCTTTCGAATTGTCAGACCTTCAACGCCCAAAAATAACGTTATTTTAACAGGTACTATTAACATTGAAGAGATTCTTCATCCGGTTCTGGATCTCAACCTGACAGGAAATAGCTTATATCTGCATACGCTGAATGATCGTATTGAAGCTGTCGGTGATGGCGACATCCGGCTCAGCGGAAGAGATACTCTTAGAGCAGAAGGACAGTTTGCCATGAAAGAAGGACTTCTGAACTTTAATTTCAGGCGTCCTGTTGTCAGGATTGATAACCCGAACAGAACCCGTGAATTTGAGTATATTCTGGAAATTCCTATCGATAAAAATGTATTTTTACGGAATGATTTAATTGATGCAGAACTGGAAGGGACGATCGTTCTTGAAAAACGTGCCGGTGAAACTCAGATCATGTCCGGAAATTTGTATGTTCGTTCCGGGAAATTCTATTATTACAGTGCCATTTTTGATATTGAATCAGGTCAGATCGTCTTTGACCCGTACGCCAATAATATTACTCTTGACTTTCGCGCCGTAACGCCTGTGATGAACGGAACAAACAATGTAATTGCCACGCTGACCGGTGATATTGATAAACCGGCCATTGAACTGAGCGATGAAAGGAATATGTTTGTAACCCAGGGTGAAATCATACAGCTCCTGACCACAGGGACAGTAGGAAGCGGACAGTTTGTTACGGGTGCTGCCCAGAATTATCTGGAAGCTGTTTTTGAAAAGGAATTGGAACGGACAGCCAGTGAATGGGGAGGCTTTAACCGTGTAGACCTTAAAACCCGCGGCTCACTTTTTGAAAACACAAATCTTGACAGTGTATCAATCCTCCTGGAAAGACGGATTGGCAAGGATCTGTATTTGAGCTATGAACAAGCTTTAAATAATAACAATGCAAACAGAAATATAGAATTGGAATATCGATTAAACAGAAACGCATCCATCATAAGCGCTGCAGACGATGAAAGTGTCTCGTTTTCATACAGGATTCGGTTCCAGTATTAAGGTAAACTTCGTGAAAAAATTTTCATATACTGCCATAACCCTGTTTTTTGTCTGTTTCCCGTCACTGATCCATGCTTCGAATTTAAAATTCGATAATAAAATTGTTAATGAAGTCCATTTCAACGGGAATGAATTTTTCTCCGACAGACAGCTTAATGCCATCATATCTACCCGTTCTTCGGGAATTTTAAGAAAAAGACACCTTTTCAATTCCAGGGTTCTCACGCGGGATCTGAACGAAATTCAAAGAAATTACTATGCTGAAGGATTTCTGGAATGTGAAATCATGGATTCAGTTATCGTAAATGAAAAAGAGCGCGTTCTTGTATTTATTCGTATTAATGAAGGTCCGCGATTTTATGTTGATCGCGTATCTGTTTCAGGAAATACACTGATTACGGATAAACGAATACTGTCACTTCTGAATATTCAAAAGGGACAGGTTTTCAAACCCTATGATTTTCAACAAGGGCTGCAGGCTGCCCGGGATGAATACGGAAAAATTGGCCGGCCCTTTGTTGATATTCAGGAGAATATCGTTCAGGATGTTATGATGGAAATTGATCTTTATATCAATGAAGATCAAATTTACCGGATAAACCAGGTTGAAGTTACAGGAAACAACCTTGTAAAAGAAAAGACCATCCGTAAAGAAATAATTGTTAAGGATGATGAGATTTTCAACCTTGACAGAATCAAGAAAACCCGTCTGCATATTTTTGAACTTGGCATGTTTAACAGTGTGAATATTATACCGGTTAACAGAAACCCGGACAGTCTTGAGGTTGATCTTAGGATTCGTGTTTCCGAATCATTGCCCCGACGCTGGGATGCCAATGTTGGCGTTCGCCAGGGACGAATTGCCGAATTAAATCAAACCTACTTATTCACACAGGTTGACTGGCTTCACAAAAACATGTTTCAACAAGCCCGGCGTTTTCAAATAAAAGGAAATTTTGGTATTGTGTGGGATCAGGAACAATTTTTCAGGAACAGTTCACCCTCTTATGGCGTGGATATGTCCTATACACACCCGAGAATTTTTTCGCTGAGGTTTCCGACAACATTCAAATTGTATTATAACAAGGATATATACTCACCGTTTACACAAAATATTGCTGAGAATGATGAATTGATTACAACCGGAGCCGAAATATCGTCACTCTGGAAGCTGGAACGTAAACTGCAGGCTATCGGAAGTTTTTCTGTCAGAAGTATCGAAAGTATTTTATCGGAAGAAAAAACCGAAATTCAACGGCGTTTCGCTTTTCAAATTCGCTTTGATAATCGGGATAACTTTCTTTATCCGGGACGCGGATGGAATATGGGAGCCGATTTTCAAGTTGTTAAGGGTATTTCCGGAAGTCCTGCTGATTATTATGGGTGGAATACATCTGCCAGTCATTATGTAACTCTTTTTAGACGCCTGGTTCTTGCGACACGATTAGAAGCTGGACACATAACAAACCGTGCAGACCTTGCCCCTTTGGTGATCATGTATCGTATGGGGACGGAAAACACGGTCCGCGGCTGGTCCCAATCCATTGGAAGAGAGTTTCTAACACCGGATAAACTTGCAATTTATGCGGATTATGCAAAATTATTGGGAAACGTTGAATTTCGTTTATCTCTGCCAAAAAATTTCGGTATTGAATTCTTTTTGGATGCCGGACAATTGGAGCATAAACTGGGTAGACTCGGGAATCCCGGTGATTTGTATATCAGTGCGGGACCGGGCTTGATGTACAATACATTTATTGGTCCCATACGACTTGAATTCCCCTTTGTGGTGCAGGATCCTTCCGGAAAGTTTAAAACCGGCGAACAACCGGAACGACATTTTATTATCGCTCTTTTATTTGCTTTCTGATTTCCTTAATATTCGGAACAAAATTAAGGAAGTAAACTATAAAAACCGTATTGTCCGGACATTAACTTGAGTGAGAGGGAAAATATGAAAAAAATGCTGCCAATCCTTTTGGTTCTGATCATTATTGCCGCTTCTTGTGACAGGCGGGGACCTGATCAATTGCTTGAAGATGCTGAAGTGAATATTACACAAAATAAATTTGATGATGCCGTGAAAGATCTGGAAAAACTGGTCAATAAATACCCGGATCATGAAAAGGCAGTTCAAACATCGTACCGTATTGCTGAATTGCATATGAATAAACGGCAGGATCTTGATGCTGCCATCGTATCATTTAAAAAAGCCGCCAATACATTTCCGAATTCGGAAGTCGGACCTAAAGCATGCTTTATGGCCGGGTTTCTGCTTGCCAATAATACGGACAGGCTGGATGAAGCGAAAACAACCTATGAGAAATTTTTAAAAAGTTATCCGGATCATGAGTTGAAAATTGCCGTTGAGTTCGAACTGGAAAATCTGGGAAAACCCCTGGACAATATCCCCCAGTTAAAACCAATTCTGGAAGATGACAGTAATTTGAGAGAAAATCGGACACTTGGGAAATGAAATGGACTTTAATATTCAACTTTTGAACAAACAGATTCAAAAAGAGAGTGAATTTATTGATGATATCGTAACCGAGTTGCATAAAGTAATTATCGGGCAGGATATCATGATTCGCCGGCTATTAACCGGACTGTTATCGGACGGACATATTTTACTGGAAGGCGTACCGGGGCTGGCAAAAACATTAGCGGTCAACTCTTTAGCTAAAACGATCAACACAGTTTTTCATCGTATACAATTCACACCGGATCTTTTGCCTGCTGATCTGATTGGGACATTGATTTATAATCAAAAAGCGTCCACGTTTGAAGTTAAAAAAGGTCCGATTTTTGCAAATATTATTCTTGCTGATGAGATCAACCGATCACCGGCTAAAGTTCAGTCAGCCCTTCTGGAAGCAATGCAGGAAAGACAAGTGACGATTGGTGATCAATCCTATAAACTTGATGACCCGTTTTTGGTTCTGGCAACGCAAAATCCGATTGAGCAGGAGGGAACCTATCCGCTTCCTGAAGCTCAGGTAGACCGGTTTATGCTGAAAATCCGCGTGAGCTATCCTGAAAAAGATGAAGAGATGAAAATTCTCGATCTCATGACAGGTTCCAAAGCTCCCAAAGACGTGAAACCGGTTGTCTCGCCTGAACAGATAATCAAAGCAAAAGAGGTTGTCCGCAGCATATATGTAGACGAAAAAATTCATACGTATGTGACAGATATCGTTTTTGCCACACGTTTTCCGGACAAATACGGATTACCCCAGTTGAAGCCTTTAATTGATTTTGGGGCGTCTCCCAGGGCTTCCATCAATCTTGTGAATGCAGCAAAAGCAAATGCATTTCTGGATCATCGCGGATATGTTACACCCGAAGATATTCAGGAATTGGGTGCCGATGTCCTCCGGCACAGGATTATACCTTCCTTTGAGGCTGAAGCCGAAGAAATAACCGTAGAAGATATGATCCGCAATGTTTTCGATGTAATACCTGTACCTTAATATGCTTTCCGGTGAAATATTAAAAAAAGTCAAACAAATTGAGATTCAAACCCGGCGTGTTGTGAACGAGGTTTTTGCCGGAGAATATAAATCAGTTTTCCGTGGACAGGGGATGGAATTCTCGGAAGTCAGGGAATATCAGTTTGGTGATGATATTCGGCGAATTGACTGGAATGTCACTGCCCGGTATTCCCATCCCTATATCCGAATTATGCATGAAGAAAGAGAATTAACAGTTTATTTTGCCGTGGATATTTCTTCATCTACCCAATTTGGCACAGCAGAACAGCTGAAAAGCGAACTGGCTGCAGAAGTGTGCAGTGTTCTCTCTTTTTCCGCTATCCGGAATAATGATAAAGTGGGCATGATCAGTTTTAATGACAGGATAGAAAAATATATTCCTCCCAGGAAAGGAAAAACCAATGCTATGAGGGTTATCAGGGAAATCCTCTTTGGCGAACACAGGGCAGGGAAAACGGACATCAACAGTTCATTGGAATATCTGTTTAAAGTAGCAACAAAAAAAAGCGTCGTCTTTGTGGTGAGTGATTTCTATGAACTGGATTTTAATCAGTCGCTGAAAACCCTGGCAAATAAACATGATGTGATTTTAATCCATATTGTTGATCCGTTGGATCGTTCCCTACCTGATGCGGGTTTGATTGCTTTCAGGGATCCGGAAACATTGAAAGAACGGATTGTAGATACGGGTGATCCCAATGTACGTAAACAATATGTCGAAAATTTTGAAGAAAGATGCCAAAAACTGGACAGAATGGCTAAGAATGCCAAAGCGGATCTTATTACACTGGAAACGGACCGGTCATATATCGAACCCCTGACGAAATTTTTCAGAATGAGAGGAAAACTGTTTCATTGATAAGATTAGTTAAAATATTTTTACCTCTTCTGGTATTTACTTATGCATTTGCCATGACTGTACAAACATCTGTTAATCCCGAAACAGGATATATCGGTGATCCGTTCCTTTATACGGTTTCAGTAGAACTTGAGGATACGTATCATTTGACATTTCCAAGAATTGTTGACCGTATCGGACCATTTATGGTCTTATCCCATAATACAGAAACTGCTTTTACCGATTCATTATACAAACGGGATTTTCAGTTTCAAATTACAGTATTTGATACCGGATATCAGGTGATTCCATCCCTTACACTAAAAATCACGGATTCTGAAAAAGGGGAAGAAATAACGGTTTTTACGGATTCTGTGACGGTTTATATTGAATCTGCGCTAAACCGAACCCAGACAATTCCTGAAGCGTATGAACCGATTCCCGTACCCGTTCTCAGCGTCTGGCAGAAAATTTTTCTGGGAGCGTTGATCATTTTGATTTTACCGGGCATATATGGAATTGTTGTTCTGAAACAGAAGAAAAAAAAGTCAGAGGAGATAATTGTACCCGAAATGACTCCACTTGAAAAACTAAACAATAACATTTCAAAGCTCAGGGATAAATCATACCATATCCAGGGAAACTGGAAAGCTTTTTATCTGGAATTGACTGCAATCTTCAAAGAGTATCTTGAAACGAAATACTTTATACATATCTCTGATTTACCGGTTTCGGAACTCATACCCGTTCTCCGTTCAGAATTGGGTAATAGATGGCCGGACGAAATGTCCGAAATGCTGCGTTTTGCTGATCTTGTAAAATTTGCACGTACTCCGTCAACCACGGAACACTGTGAGAATGATTTGAAAACAGTCCTGAACTGGTGTGTTGATACGGAAAAGTATGAAATAAATGAAAATATGAACCGGCAAATTGAGAAATCTTCTTGATTTAATGCTTTAAATTTTTAATATTACTTCGCTAACTGAAATATGGAGTCCGGTATGTCCAAAGTATGTGATGTTTGCGGTAAAGGTCCGGTTTACGGAAACAATGTCAGTCACGCTCATAATAAAACACGTCGTCGTTGGGAACCTAATCTGCAAAGGGTTAGAGTTGATGTTGACGGAGCAGTTAAACGCCTTAAAGTTTGTACAACCTGCCTGAAATCCAATCGTGTTAAAAAAGCGATCTGATAATCGCGAATAAAAAGAATTGAAAAAGGCTCCAATTGGAGCCTTTTTCTTTTGGTTGAGAGTTACCGGACAGTGCCGGTTTATGGGTAGATCTTTACTTATTCATCGTTTTCCGAATCCAGGCCGGCGTTTCAAAATCATCCATTTTTTCTTGTGGTATACTTGAAAAAAGATCTGATTGTTGAGACTCAGATTCAGGCTGTTTTCCGACATTTGGTTCACGTNNTTCAGTATTTTGATCTTTTCCGGTGTCGGTGTAACCGGAGTATTTTGTATGGTGGGTTTTGGTGTAACGGGAGACGTTTTTTCCTGTTCATTCTTATTGAATCCGGTTGCAATGACTGTAACACGGATAATATCTTTCAAACTTTCATCAACGATCATTCCGAATATGATATTGGCATTGGATTCTTCACCGGCTTCCTGGTGAATGATTTCCGATGCCTCATGGATTTCTGTCAGTTTCATGTCAGGACCGCCGGTGAAATTTATAAGAATACCCTTTGCTCCGCGGATACTGATATTATCGAGTAAAGGACTCGAAATTGCCATTGAAGCGGCCATGACAGCTCTTGACGGACCGCTTGCTTCTGCCGTTCCGACCACGGCTTCACCCATATTTTCCATAATGGTTTTAATATCGGCAAAATCAAGATTAATCAGTCCTGTCTGAGTGATAAGGTTTGAAATTCCGCTCGTTGCCTGATTCAGTATAGAATCTGCCGTTATCAAAGCATCGATTGCATCGGTTTCAGGAGTGACAATTTCAAGGAGCTTCTGATTCTTAATTACTATCAATGTATCTGCATACTTTTTCAGTTCGGCGATTCCTTCTTCAGCCCGTTTCATTCGGGATGGACCTTCAAAAAGAAAGGGTTTGGTCACAATTCCTACCGTTAGAGCTCCCAGTTCACGGGATATTTCTGCAATAACCGGTGCTGCTCCCGTTCCTGTGCCGCCACCCATTCCGGCAGTAATAAAAACCAGATCGGCACCTTCCAGCGCTTTGGCAAGCATTTCTTTGCTTTCCTCCGCTGCAAGCTTTCCTGTTGACGCGATAGCTCCTGCGCCCAATCCGCGGGTGTATTCCCGGCCGATTTGAATCTTTACATCTGCAAGATTAGCACCAAGAGCCTGTGTGTCAGTATTGACTGCAATGAATTCGACACCTTTTAATTGACATTTGATCATGCGGTTGATGGCATTTCCTCCGGCGCCGCCAACACCCAGGACTTTGATTTTTGCACTCTGATCAAGCGTTTCATCATACGTAATTAGCATAGAAATACTCCTCGGGCTTAAAATAAATTTTTTGCAATCTCAGATATAACTTTTTTTAATTTACCCCATACTTTGGAATCACTGTCTTTTCGGGTAAGAATTAATTCATTTTTTTTGTGTTTTTCATTCCAGTCAAGTAAACCGATAACTGTTGAATACTCCGGTCCGTATTCATTGTTTTCCAAACCGGGTAAGCGAATGGGATATCCAACCTGAGCCGGAATGTAAAATATCTGTTCGCTCATCTGACACAACCCTTTCAGTCTGGAGCCGCCTCCGGTAAATACAATCCCGGCATGAAGGTTTTTCAGTTCAGTGTATTTACATATCTCATTCTTTACCATAACAAAGATTTCTTCAATTCTGGCTTCTACATATTGTGATAACTGAAAAGAATCAAGATGGATTTCCTTATTGTCGCTGAGTGAAGCAACAACCAGATCCTGCGGACCTGATTGTTCAGCCAGTCCGGCTGATGCCCATGCGTAATTCTTTTTTATTCTCTCAGCTTCTTGAAATGATGTCTGGATTATGGATGCTATATCCTTGGTTATTATCGATCCTCCATAACCGATAACACCCGTATGCCGTACGGATCCGTCCAGGAAAACGGTTATGTCTGTAGTTCCGCCTCCAATATCCACCAATGCCACACCCATATCTTTCTGATCTGCAGACAAAATGGCTTTTGAAGATGCCAGCGGTTCCAGCACTATATCCTGAACATTTAAACCTGTCGATTGAACGCTTCTCACAAGATTCTTAACGTTATTGATCGCTGCTGTTACAATATGGGCATTTACCGTCAATCGGGAACCTGACATCTGTATGGGATTTTTTACTCCCATTTGATCATCGACAATGAATTCCTGCGGAATAACATGAATGATTTCCCGGTCAACACCCAGATTAATGTTTCTGACGGATTCCAATGCCCGGTTCACATCACTTTGTTCAACAGGAGAGGATGTATCACTGCCGGTATTTTTATGACTGATAGCTATTGTTGAAGATGAGTCAAGACTTCGAATGTGATCGCCTGCTATGCCTATCGTAACAGCACTGATTGTTATTCCGGATTGTTTTTCTGCTTCAGCAACGGCTTTGATTATGGATTCTTTTGTTTCTTCAATATCAATGACGACACCCCGTTTTAACCCCCTGGACGGATATTGTCCAACACCTAATATCTGATATACATTTTCCTCCGGATTATAACTGCCGATCATAGCACAAATTTTTGTTGTTCCAATATCTAGTCCTGTTGTAATGATGGGGTGAGACATGTATTTACCTTCCTGGTTTAACAATTACCTGTTTATCGTATCTTAAATCTATGTATGTGTAATGTTTTAATTTTTCCCGATTCATCTCACGCTGTTTTATAAAGGCATCCAGTATGTGAATTCTGTTTTTCAGGTCGTTCTGTCCCAGATAGATCACACTTCCGCCGGGGCCGGTTTTCAATACCCAGCCTGACAGTTCTTCAGACCAGTGCAGTTCGGATATCATTAGGTTGATTTCCGGATATCTTTTCCTGATAAGGCTGATGATTGCCGCTCCCTGACGTATCTGGTCCTGATTTACCGATTTACCGAAATCGAGGGTAATAATTGAGGGTATGCCAGTTAGAACGGGCAAATCGCTGCTGTTTCTTGGCCCGGGCAGAAGTATCCCTATGTTATCGACAGCATAGGTTTCGTTCATGTTCATTAACAGAATAGGAATACGTTCACGAATATTAATGATCAAACAATCAGGAAGCCTTTTATATACAACTGCCTGTCGTATAAA
>DKER01000089.1:42780-44756 GCA_002452555.1 Fidelibacterota bacterium UBA6817
TTCAGTATAAAGATATTTTGGTATCGTGCATACACTATGGATACAAAAGCAAAGACTCCGATCATGATCAAAATGATTGAGTACGTCAGTCCCTTATTTCCCTGAAAGCGGGAACTCATACGCGTAAAGTCCTTTGGCGGTTTACCAATTCATTAAAATAATGGGTTATATTGCCGGCTCCCATTGCAATAACAACCATATTTTCACGAATAATTGGACGAACGAATTCTGTTAATTCTTCAATATCATCCAAATAATAAACCCTGGAAGTCATTTTCTCGGTTATTAATTGACTTGTAATACCGGGAATCGGTTTTTCCCGTGCCGGATAAATACCGGTTATAACAGTTTCATCAGCTTCAGAGAGTGCCTGAGCGAAGTCGTCTGCAAAATCACGCGTTCTGGAGTAGAGATGGGGTTGGAAAATGCAGAGAATTTTTTTATCCGGCCAACGGCCTTTGACAGCTGCAAGTGTTTGCTTGATTTCTGCCGGATGATGGGCATAATCATCAATATATGCGATATTATCTATGACACCTCTGAGATCAAAGCGCCGTTCAACACCGCGAAATGTGGCAAGTCCTTCCTGAATAGCGGGAAGAGGAATGCTTAGATTCAAACACAATCCGGCGACAGCACTGGCGTTTAGTATGTTGTGTTTCCCGGGGAAGGAGAGTTCAAAAGGACCATACTGCACGCCATCTTTTTCCAGTGAAAACTGTGTTTTTTGATCTGTCTGTGTGTAATGTGAAACTCTGTAATTTGATCCGTCTTTAAAGCCGTATGTTGTAACAGGTGACGTTATCCGGGGAAGGATTCTCACGATGCCGGGGTCATCGCTGCAAACCAGCAGTTGTCCCCAGAATGGTATGGCATTGCAATATTGAAGAAATGCATCCTGGATATCATTTAGATCTTTGTATATGTCCAGATGATCAACATCAATAGATGTGACTATGCCCATAGCCGGTTCAAGCGAGAGAAATGTGCGGTCATATTCATCTGCTTCAATTACCAGCCAGGGACCGGAACCGGTGCGGGAATTTGATTGAAGATTTTTATCAATTCCCCCTACAATAAGTGTTGGATCAAGATCAGCAGAACACAAAACAGAGGCAAGTAACGAAGAAGTGCTGGTCTTGCCATGTGTGCCGGCTACACCGATTGAATAATGACGGAGTTTGACTATTTCACGAAGAAGTGCCGGTCTTTTTATAACCGGAATTGTCCGAAGGTTCGCTTCAAGAATTTCCGGATTATCCGGTTTTACGGCACTGCTGTGTACGATCAGATCTGCTTTCTGAATATTTTTGGCTGAATGACCTTTATAAAAAGTGATTCCGAGAGATTGAAGATGTTTGGTAATGGAAGATTCCCGGGCATCCGAACCGCTGACAGCAAGACCTTCCTTCAACAGGAATTCTGCGATACTGCTCATACCGATACCGCCAATCCCTACAATATGTATTGTTTTAATATGTCCGAACAGGTTCTTCAAAAGGCAAGTCCTTAATTATACTTTGAACGATGATTTTTAAACCGTTTTCCGGGTTTTCCGGGTAATGGTTTTCCAGATCCTCCAGACTTTCAGGATGAAGGATAAGCTCGCGGATGGTTCTGTCTACAGTATTTTCCCTGAACATATCTTCCGTTATTACTTTGGCGACACCCTTTTTCTGAAATGCCATAGCATTGTGATATTGATGGTTGGCTGCCGCAGTCGGGAGGGGAATTAATATGGCCGGTTTTCTCATCCGTTCAAGTTCGGATAGTGTAAGAGCTCCGGCTCGGGATATAATAAGATCAGATGAAGAGTAGGCAGACACCATATCTTCAATGAACGGATGCAAATGTATATGATCAACGTCTTTCAGCGCTGTCAAAATATCCTTGTAGTTTTTTTCACCGGTTTGCCAGAGTATCTGTAACGGGAGATCTTTAACAAGGCCCGGAGCAATTGTTGCTATGTGATTGTT
>DKER01000238.1 GCA_002452555.1 Fidelibacterota bacterium UBA6817
GCAGCGATTGAACACCGAACAACGTGAGGTATTGAAACCCGCAAAGCGGGGATTGAACGTTGGCAGTGGGCAGTCCGGTAGGCGGTAGCCGGGAAACCCCTTAAACTAAAAAGAGCCTCATTTGAGGCTCTTTTTTTTCTATCATGTGATATTCTTATTTTGATTCTTCGATTGCAGCCTGTGCTGCAGCCAGTCTGGCAATAGGCACTCTGTAGGGAGAACAGCTGACATAATTCATCCCTACTTTGTGGCAGAATTTAACGGATGACGGTTCTCCGCCGTGTTCGCCGCAAATTCCCACCTTCAGTTCGGGACGGGTGCTGCGTCCTTTTTTTGTACCCATCTCAACAAGCTGACCAACGCCGCGCTGATCCAGAACTTCAAAAGGATCGTGTTCAAGAAGGTTCTTTTTCAGGTAAATCGGAAGAAATTTTTCCACATCATCCCGGGAATAACCGAATGTCATTTGGGTTAAATCATTGGTCCCGAATGAGAAGAATTCGGCAATTTCAGCCACTTCATCAGCCAGCAGTGCTGCCCGTGGGATTTCAATCATGGTACCCACCAGAAAGGCAATCCGATCTTTCCGCTCGGAAAAGACTTTTTCGGCCGTAGCCCGGATTATGTCTTCCTGCATTTTCAGTTCGTCTTTGGTCCCGATCAGGGGAACCATAATTTCGGGAATGGCATTGATCCCTTTTTCTTTGCAATTCAGCGCTGCCTCAATGATCGCTCTTGCCTGCATTTCCGTAATTTCCGGATAGGTGTTTCCCAATCGGCAACCGCGATGTCCCAGCATGGGGTTGAATTCATGAAGGTCATCAACTTTATTCCGAACTTCTTCAACGGTAACGCCTAATTCTTCTGCCATCTCTTTTTGAGATTTTTCATCATGAGGGACAAATTCATGAAGGGGAGGATCCAGTAAACGCACTGTAACCGGGAGTCCGTCCATCGCTTCGAATATCCCTTCAAAATCACTTCTTTGCATGGGAAGAAGTTTATCAAGCGCCTTGCGGCGGCCTTTTTCGTCTTCAGCCAGAATCATTTCACGAACAGCCTTGATCCTGTCACCTTCAAAGAACATATGCTCTGTCCTGCAAAGACCGATACCGCTTGCTCCGAATTCACGGGCTACTTTGGAGTCTTTAGGTGTATCTGCATTGGTTCGGACTTTCATCCGGGTATGTTTGTCACAAAGATCCATGAGTTTGCCGAAATTTCCGCCCATTTTCGGTTCAACCGTTTCGACTTTGCCTTCATAGACCTCTCCGGTTGTTCCGTTCAGAGAAATCCAGTCACCTTCTTTATATTCTTTGCCGTTGGCAATCATTTTTCTTTCTTTGTAATTGATGCGGACAGAACCGGCACCGGAAACACAGCATTTACCCATTCCCCGTGCTACAACGGCTGCATGGGATGTCATTCCGCCCCTGGCTGTGAGAATACCCTGGGCTGCATCCATTCCGGAAAGATCTTCAGGAGATGTTTCAATACGAACTAAAATGACTTTTTCTCCTTTTTCTTTCCATGCCTCTGCATCGTCAGCAAAGAAAACAATGCGCCCTGTAGCAGCACCGGGAGATGCAGGCAATCCCTTTGAAATAACCGTTGCTTTTTGCAATGCCGATTTTTCAAATTCGGGATGAAGAAGCTCATCAAGCTTTTTAGGATCAACACGCAATATCGCTGTTTTTTCATCAATCATGCCCTCTTCAAGCATTTCAACAGCGATGCGTACCATTGCCGGACCGGTACGTTTTCCGCTTCGGGTCTGAAGAATCCAGAGCCGGCCTTCCTGAATGGTGAATTCCAGATCCTGCATATCTTTATAATGATTTTCAAGCTTTTGCTGAATATCATTCAGTTCTTTGTAAGCGTCAGGCATAACTTCTTCGAGTGAGGGATACTTTTCTTTTCTCTCTTCTTCGGAAATATTCTGAAGTTTTGCCCAGCGCCGGGATCCTTCCAGTGTGATTTCCTGAGGAGTACGGATACCTGCAACCACATCTTCTCCCTGAGCATTAACCAGATATTCCCCGTTGAAGATATCTTCGCCCGTGGCAGAATCACGCGTAAAGGCGACACCCGTAGCGGAATTATCGCCCATATTACCATAAACCATAGACTGAACATTAACGGCGGTGCCCCAATGGTTGGGAAAACCGTTCATTTTACGGTAATAAGCAGCCCGTTCATTGTCCCAGCTTCCGAAAACGGCACCAACGGCTCCCCAAAGCTGTTCCCACGGATCTGTCGGGAAATCATTACCTGTAACATCTTTTACTGCTTTCTTAAAACGGCGAACCAGTTCTTTCAAATCTTCGGTTGTCAGTTCTGTATCCAGTACAAGATTCTTTTCTTCCTTCAATTGATGAATAATGACTTCAAAAGGATCTTCATCTTCTTTGGATTCAGGTTTCATACCCATTACCACATCGCCGTACATCTGGACAAAACGACGATAGGAATCCCATGCAAAACGGCTGTTGCCTGATTTCTTTTCCAGTCCGGCTACGGCTTCCTCATTCAATCCCAGATTGAGAACCGTATCCATCATTCCCGGCATGGAAACACGGGCACCGGAACGAACAGATACCAGCAAAGGATTCTCTTTATCTCCAAATTTTGCTCCCATGATTTTTTCCAGATGGGCAATTCCCGCCTCTACCTCGGGACGAAGTTCTTCAGCAGCCTTCTTCGGTCCAAGCTCATTCCAGCGGTTACAATAATCAGTAACAATCGTAAAACCGGCAGGTACCGGCAATCCGATTAAATTCATTTCAGCAAGATTGGCGCCTTTACCGCCCAGCAGATTCTTGTCTGTGGCACGACCTTCAGCCTTTCCTGCACCAAAGAGATATACATTCTTTTTCATATCTTCTCCATTTGTTTTTAGCTTGGAAATATACTCATCTCTCTTTTTAAATGCAATGAACCGCGGAAGAAAAGAATATAATGTTCACATAATCTGCCGATTTATCATGGGTGAGATATTTGGTATTATTCAAAATTATTCCGTTGAGAGGGCAGACCAAACTCTTACCATTTTGATTGGGAATATTGCCGTTTTGTAAAATGGGGACATTTGAAAAACCAAGACTATGACGGCTCTAACAGCGTTTTTATAAGTCAACATTTATTCATTTGAAAGCGGTTTCGATGCTGTGCCCGGATGCAGGAAACTTTCCAATGGAAATTTTGATGCTATAACCTGGCGCGGGTTTTTCTGGTCATCAACACAAGATATTGATGGGTGTTGGGAATATCAGTTGAGAAATAATGAGAGGGCGATTCTAGGAGGTCCTTTTTGGAATCAAAATGGATATTCTGTCCGTTGTATAAAAAATTAATATTCCCAATGTGCATTATCCTTCATTATAAATCAGTATCATTATCGTTGCGTTCCCGGAAAATGCCCCAAACCGGTCATTGGAATTGCAGAAATGGCTATCACTGATTTACCACGTTAATCAATAAGAAATTTTGAAAAATCGTTGATATTTTTACCATCAATCCACGATTAAATCATTCAAAAACAGTTAATTATTTAATAGATTTTCCCACGAATGTTCATAAAAATATCAGGAGTTTTCTATGGGCCAGAATCTGATTGAAAAGATTGTTCAACGTCATGCTGTAGGAACGGGGGATACGGTAAAGAGCGGCGATTATGTCAGGTTACGTCCCCGGCATGTCATGACCCATGACAACACAGGTGCCGTCATTCCAAAATTCAGGGAAATCGGCGCCAAGGCAATGGCTGATCCGCGGCAGCCTGTTTTTGCGCTGGACCATAATGTTCAGGATACAAGCGAAAAGAACAGGGAAAAATATCAGAAAATTGAAGCCTTTGCAGCAGAAATGGGTGTTGATTTTTATCCTGCCGGAAAAGGTATCGGACATCAGATCATGTGTGAACAGGGATATGCGTTTCCCGGAACGCTTGTTGTGGCATCGGATAGTCATTCAAACATGTATGGAGGACTTGGGTGCCTCGGTACGCCGGTTGTCCGTACGGATGCTGCGGCGATCTGGGCAACAGGTCAAACCTGGTGGCAGATTCCTCCTGTTACAAAGGTTGTTCTCACCGGACGTTTGAAACCGGGAGCAACGGGAAAAGACGTCATTTTAACCCTGTGCGGGCTTTTTAACCATGATGATGTTTTAAACCATGCTCTTGAATTTTCCGGTGACGGTGTCCTTTCTCTTTCAATAAGTGACCGGCTTGCCATTGCAAACATGACCACTGAATGGGGAGCGCTCGCCGGACTTTTCCCGATAGATATCACAACCCTGGAGTGGATGAAAAAGAGGTACGATTCGATTCGACGACTTGGATTACCCGGAGTAAAATCTGATATGGATAACCGGGGAGAACATCCCCGTATTAATCCGGATTCACTGCAAAAACTGACCAATATTGAGCTGTATCCCGATAAGGATGCGATTTATGTTCAGGAAATCACGCTGGATCTGGAAACAGTTGTTCCTGTTGTCAGCGGTCCTCATAATGTGAAAACATTTCTCACAGCCAAAGAAACAGAATCACAAAAGATTAAAATCAATAAAGCTTATTTACTTTCCTGTGTTAACAGCCGGGTTGAGGATCTGGCTGCGGCGGCGGATGCGGTCCGGGGGAAAAAAGTTGCGCCCGGTGTCTCTTTTTATGTTGCTGCGGCGTCATCTGAGGTTCAAAAAAGCAGCGAAGAAAGGGGAGACTGGCAAACCCTGCTGGATGCCGGGGCGATTGTTCTTCCTCCGGGATGCGGACCTTGTATCGGTTTGGGCACAGGATTGCTGGAAGACGGTGATGTTGGAATATCGGCAACGAACCG
The DNA here is from genome assembly GCA_002452555.1 of Fidelibacterota bacterium UBA6817. Lineage (GTDB taxonomy): Bacteria > Fidelibacterota > Fidelibacteria > Fidelibacterales > Fidelibacteraceae > Fidelibacter. The sequence continues at coordinate 4,839 of DKER01000238.1, forward strand.
AAATTTCAAAGGTCGCATGGGATCACGGGAAGCACAGGCCTTTCTTGCATCGCCGGCCGTTGTGGCAGCGTCTGCCGTTGCCGGTTATATCCGTTCGATTGAAGCAGAGGAATCAGCCAAACCGTCTGCAACTCAGGTTATCAATAAACCGGTTCACTCTGAAACAGTGTCGCGGCTTATTCCCGGATTTCCTGAAAAAACTGAAGGTGACATCATTTTTTGTCCGGCTGATAATATGAATACAGATGGTATATATCCCGGAAAATATACGTATAATGATGCCATGACCCCTGAAGAACAAGCTGCGGTTGCAATGGAAAACTATGATCCGGAATTTCAGCATTTGGTGAAAGACGGCAATATTTTAGCAGGAGGATTTAATTTTGGTACGGGCAGCAGCCGCGAACAGGCTGCCACAGCCCTCAAATACAGGGGAATCCGGCTGGTTATTGCAGGATCATTCAGTCAGACGTATAAGAGAAATGCCATCAACAATGGATTTATGGTTGTCGAATCACCGGAGTTTATCCGGTATTTGATTGCAGAATATGGAAAAGGAGCCCTGACGATCAGAACCGGATTGCCGGTTGTTGTGGATTGGAAGGAAAAACAGATCCGTGTCAGGGATCATGTATTTTCTATGGACGGACTGGGAACGGCCGCACAGGAGCTTATATTGAAAGATGGGTTGAATAACTGGGTCCGTGATGCAATTGAAGATAAAGGATAAATAACTATGACCCGAATTGTCGTTGTGGGTTCAATCGCTCTTGACAGTGTTGAAACACCGTTTGGAAGACGGGACAATGCACTTGGCGGTTCATCCACCTATTTCAGTCTTGCTTCCTGCCGCTATACGAAAACCTGCCTCGTTGGCGTCGCCGGATCAGATTTTCCTTCGGAAGCGATTGGCTTGTTAAAACAACAGCAAATTGATCTGCAGGGACTGGAAATAAAGGCAGGAAAAACATTCCGGTGGGGCGGCCGGTATAAAAGCAATATGAATAAGCGGGATACGTTATACACGGAATTAAATGTATTTGAAGATTTCAAACCTGTTCTTCCGGAATTCTACAGAGACAGTCCCATACTTTTTCTTGGGAATATTCATCCTGAACTTCAGCTTCAGGTTCTGGAACAGATGCATGGGAAACCCCTAACGGCCCTTGATACCATGAATTTATGGATTGACATAAGCAGAGATACACTCCTTGATGTGATATCAAAAGTTCAGATCCTGTTTATCAATGAGGATGAGATCCGTCAGTTGAACGGAACATCAAGTATTCTCACAGCCGCAAAAAAAACACTGGAAAGCGGTCCCGATACGCTCATCGTTAAACGGGGAGAAAACGGATCCATGCTTTTTCATAAAGACCGGATTTTTATTCTTCCTGCTTATCCCATAGAAAATGTCGTGGATCCTACCGGAGCCGGCGACTCGTTTGCCGGCGGGTTTATGGGATATATTGCTTCATCAAATTATCAGAACCCGTCGTTTAGGGAATTGAAACATGCCATGGTTCACGGAACTGTTATGGCCTCATTTCTTGTTGAAACTTTTTCTACCGACCGTCTGGTGAATGTGACCGATGAGGATCTTGAAAAACGGGTACAAAATTTCCTGAACATGATATGTGTTGATTGATGCAGGATAAAATTTCAAGGGATTTGAACCGTAACAAATATTTTGATTCTCTTCATGTATTGGATAAATTTCAATGTTGTTTAAAAGGAGATATCATGAAAATTAAAAAAATCAACGTCTTAATTATCCTGATGATTGTTGCTCTTATTATCGGGTGTTCATCCCAGGAATTTACATCTGCCAAGCTCTATGTTCAGCAGAAAAACCTCCCGAAAGCAGAAGAGTTTTTCCTTCTGGCCATGGAACGTGAACCCATGAACCCCGAAGTTCCCTATCTTTTGGCGCGGGATGTGTACGGACCCCAGGAAAAATATGGTTTGACGCTGGAATATCTGAACAAATCTCTTGAAAGGGGACCGTTATTTGAAAAAGAAATTGCTGAACTGAAAGAGTATTTCTGGCAAAAGTCCTATAATGAGGGGCTCCGCTATTACACGGCACTTCAGAATCAGTCTGCTGAGGATCCGGAAAAAGCCATTGAACTGGCTGTCCGTTATCTGGAGAATGCCAAAGAATTTAAACCGGTTGATGAACGTGCTTTTTATCAGCTTGCCCGTATAGCTAAAAATTATATGGAAGATGATGAAAAAAGCATGGCTTATCTGGATGAGGGTTTGAAACGGGCAGAAAACGCTTCTCTGATCCGTGAATACAAAGCCATTCAACTTGTCCAAAAAGGTGAAAGAGATGAAGCCCTTTCACTGTTGAAAGAAGTTATGAGCATGGAATCAGACCGGAAAATGGAAGCCTCACAGCTTTATGCCCGGATTCTCCTGGAAGATGAACGTTATGACGAAGCAGAAGCAACGTTTAAAGAGATTGTGGAGAATGACCCTGACAATTCAGATAATTATTTCAATCTGGGTTATCTCTATGTTCGTATGGCAGGCGTAGCCGATGATGCGGATAATGCAGAAAAAGCTGCAGAGTTTTTTGAAAAAGCAAAAAATCAATTTGAAATTGTTCTTGCTATGAATCCCGATGATCTTTTGGTTATCGAAGCCGTCGGTGACCTCTACACCGAACTCAAGGATTATATGACCGCAGAATATTATTATCAGCAAATGGTTGATAAAGATCCGATGAATGCAAATTATATCAAGAAACTGGGCCGTGTTATCTATCTGCAGGGCCGCCATGAGGAAGGCCAGGCTCTTTGGGATCAGGCAAAAACACTTGAAGCGCTTGATGAATAAATTCCTGTACATGTAACACTTCATATTATAAGGCTGTCCGAAAGGGCAGCCTTTTTCGTATGGGAGGATATCTTACTGTGAGTAATTTCACACATTCAGTTTTTTTGTCATATTAACTGTATTTATCCTTTCCTGGAGGAACAAACCGGGATAAATTTATGTTAGAATATTAACCAAATACGGGTTACTGTGTCTAAAATACAGTGAGCTGTTACAGGGAGGATATAAAAGATGAAGCGAACCATTACAATATCAGGCATCCTGCTGACTGTTCTGACGTTAACATCCGGTTGTTATACACTTGTAAGACCTCCGTTATCTGCAATTGAGGCAGATTCAACGGCCATCATCAATTACTATCACAAAGAGTACACGGATAACAGCATTGAAAATTATCATTTTTACGGTACCGGGGTTTATGACGGATATCCGTATAATCCCTATCGGTGGCACATGCGCTATGACTGGTTTTCCGGGTCATATTACTATGATCCGTATTACTACGACTACCGGTATTATAATCGTGACTGGTATTATTATAATAATCGTTATTACTGGTACAGGGACGGATACTGGTACTATACCCCTTCGCCGGGAAGCGGCTCTTCCGGTTCTGGTCAGGATCAAAAAACACCCGGACGGAGATCACTGAGTGTTCCCAGATCTATCGGCCCGTCAGCAGGATCACCTTCCACAGCCCCTGTTGATAATGAAATACCCGGAGTATCTTCAGGATCAGCCCAAATACCGTCAGCAAAACCTTTAGCACCGTCATCAGATGATGCAAAATCTTATTCTACGCCCAAATCATCATCCGGCGGAAGCTCATCATCCAATTCATCCGGGGAATCAAAAAAAGAATCATCCGACAACAGAAGAACGAGTAAACCTAAGCGGTAAACACAATGGAAAAACTGATTATATTATTTTTTCTCAGCACATCAATCTTATTCGGGCAATACAACGCTGACGACGCCCTTCGTCCTTTTAACGGATTTACCGGATCGCTTCCCCAGACAGCTGCCATTGGAGGTGCAGGTGTTGCAGGCGGACAGGTTCTTCCGGATTTTGCAACCAATCCGGCCAACATGGCTCTGACAAAATTCAGCATATTAAGAGGGTCATACGGTTCTTCCGAATTTACCAGCGGAACTGAAACTCTCCCCCAAAACAGAATATCACATTTTTCTTATATTCATGCTCTTCCGGTCTTTCGGGGAAGCATGTCTTGGGGGGCGGGACTGACTCAGGATCTTGAATATTCCATGAAGTATCAGGAACCGACTTATTCCCAGAGAATTGAAGGCAACAGCTATACCATACATCTTGCGGGAGCAACAGAATTTGCCAAAGATCTGTATGTCGGTGCAGATTTTCAAATACCGGTTGGAAATTTTAAACTCACATCTGTTTTTAGTGATAATTCATTGCTGCTGGTTGAACCTTCCTTTGTCGGGTTATCGGGTAAATTGGGAATAATTCACAAGCTCACACCTTTTTTAAATATCGGGATCAGCGCCCAGTTACCAAAAACGCTGTGGGTCTCGGAAGATAATACGGAAGTTTTCGGTGATACGCTGACAATTGAGTACACCCCTTTTGAATACACGCTGACACGACCTTTGGAACTTCAGGCAGGTGCCGCTTTACACATGAAACGTTTTGACCTCTTTTATCAGGCTGATCTTATTAACTGGAGAGGATTGAAATGGAATTCAGAGGAAGGTGAACTTTTTGACCAGGCAATTAATACGGATATTGAAGAAACACTGAAAAGAACGCTGACCCATAAAGCAGGCATTGCAATTCATCCGGTCAGACTTCCTTTCAATTTTTACGGGGGATACCAATATCGACCTGCCCAGAAAAAAGATGCCGACCCCATCACAGTTACAAGTTTCGGTTTCTCATGGCTTTTTAAGCAAAGCCTGAATGTGAGCACTTCATGGCAATCCTGGAACTGGAAATATGATGGGCAGGATGAATCCTGGACGCAGATGAATATTGGAATAGAATTTATATTTTAAACGCTCCGAATCGTTAACAAATAAATTGTGATAAATAGAAAAGCTCTTTATTTTCGTTTGTTCAGATACGACCTGTTATCTGAAGAATTTTAAATAACTGTTCACACATAATCAGGATGCACCATGACGAAACGATTGAATATTTTGTCTTCATTTCTGTCCATGCTTTGTCTGGGAGGAATTTATGCATGGAGTGTATTTGTCCCCTCTTTGAAAAACGATTACGGCCTTAGCGGTGCTCAGACCCAGTTGATTTTTGGATTTATCATTGCTGTATTTGCACTGTCTATGATCTGGGCCGGTTTTCTTGAAGTTAAAATCGGAGCAAAAAAGGTTGCTATCATTTCTGCCTTTCTCTTTTTTCTGGGTTATATGATTGCATCCCAGTCTGCCGGGAAAATGATTTGGATACTCTTGGGAATCGGAATTTTTAGCGGTGTTGCAACCGGGTTTGGTTACCTTATTGCCCTGACGCTTCCCGTTAAATGGTTTCCTGAGAAAAAAGGATTGATCACAGGACTCGCAGCCGGCGGATTCGGCGGCGGGGCTGTTGTCGTTACCCTTTTGTCTGAAAGTCTTTTCGGTGCCGGCATGAATGCTCTGAATATCTTTATGGTTATCAGCATATCATTCGGCCTGATTTTGTTTATTATGGCTCTCTTCTATAAAAATCCGCCCACAAAGTCAGATGTTGCCAAAATTAATCCGCGCTTTTTTATGGAAAGATCCTATCTCCTTTTGCTTATGGCAATTTTTTGCGGAACCTTCTCAGGATTGATGGTGATTGGCAATCTTAAACCCATGGGACTGATCCACGGTCTGTCCGAACAACTGCTTGCATCAGGGATTATTCTGTTTTCTGTGTCAAATTTTGCAGGCCGGGTTGTGTGGGGATGGCTGAGTGATTTGTACTCAAACAGGTTGCTTGTTCTCCTGTCTCTGGGGATCCTTGGTTTCAGCACATTTTTCCTCGGATTTATTCCCCTGACTCCTATGTTGTTTCTTTTGCTGGCCTTTACGACGGCTTTTTGTTTTGGGGGAAATTTTGTTCTTTTTGCGAAAGAAACCGCGCAGATTTTTGGCGTAGCAAATGTGGGCAAAATTTATCCGTGGGTTTTTTTAGGTTATGGAATTGCCGGGATTACCGGTCCCCTTGTCGGCGGATTTTTATCGGATATCAGCGGCCATTATCAATCTGCTGCTCTTGTTGCAGCCATTATCAGCATTTCCGGCGGATTGCTCTATTTCTTCTTATTGAAAGAAAACCCGGTTCCGGAATAAATCAAACAGATAACGGCCTAATGATCCGTCGTATTTCTGTTCCCAATATTTGAAAAAATCGGAGAATATTTTATGGATACGTCAACCATTCCTCGTTTTTTCTGGATATCGCTCAGTTTTTGCATGATTGTAGCAACATTAGGGGTACTGGCGATTGCTTCACAGTCAGCATCTGTATCAATTGAAATCGCTGATGCTAAAATAACAATGTCTTCTGCATTGGCTGATGTGAAAGAGATCAAATCCAATCTTGAATTTGAAAATCAGAAGCTGCTCAAAGAAAAAGAAGCCTTGGAAAATCTTTTGGAAGAATTAAATCAGACGCAGGATGATCCTAAAAACATTCTGCAGGCTCATCTGAAAGATTTTACCGTAAAAAGCAGTTTTCCCGAAAGAGAAGACCGGTTTAGAGACCTGGATGTAAAAATCCAATCCATGGAAAAAACAATTCGTCAAAACTGACACGATTCATGGGTGAAATCATTACGGGTTCGGGGATAATATATCCTTCACGTAAATTTCTTCCCAAAAACGTTCAGCCAAATCTGCCGGCTGATAAGCATCAAGCTGGCAATTGTATAGGATTATCATTGTTGCGTCGTTATCGGGATCTCTGAGCAGGAGAGACGTAAATCCCGGTAATCCGCCGAGATGTCCGTAAAACGTTTTCCAGCTTAATATACCGAGTCCGTAATAGGCATCTTTAATATTTGTCGGCACTTTATGATTCAGACGAAAGGCATGACTCTCTGCAGATGTGAGTTCTCCGTCCACAAGCAATGAAGCATAGATTCTCAGATCGGATAGGGTAGAAATGATAGCACCGGCTGCCCAGGCAACAGATATATCATAGGATTCCGACCAATCCATACCCAGATCCTGTGAGCCGGGAAAATACGCTTTTGGATGAGGATCCGGCATTTCATTTCCCTGAACGGGAAAGCTTGTATTCGCCAAATTGAACGGTTCAAAAATCCGGGTTCTCAATTCATATTCCAGGGAGTTCCCGGTGAGTTCTTCAATTATTCTTCCCAATATTACCGTATTTGTATTGCTGTAAAACCATGCATCTCCCGGAGGTGCATTCACCGGGCGTTGAGTCCCTAATTTAATTAACGTGTCAGGGTGCCAATAAAAAAGAGGATTGGAAATTGATTGAAGGATAAAATCAATGTGAGAGGAGTATTCGCCGATTCCGCTGGTCATATCAGATAGCATGAGAATGGTCATGTTGTCACTGTTTGGTATGTCCGGCCGGTATCGGGACAGGGTATCTGTCATCGAAATCAAACCTTCATCCACCAATTGAAAAAGAACGGAGTTGACCATGGTTTTCGTTATGCTTGCAATGCGAAAAAACATATTGGTATTCATTGGAACATTGGCACTGACATCTGCTTTGCCGGCAGCATATTCCCAGGCAATGCCGTTTTCTCCGGACCAGAATCCGGCGATGATGCCCGGGACAGGTGTGTTGTTTACGACTGAATCGCACAAACTTTCCAGCCGGGCTGTTCCCGCCGTTTTATCAGACGGA
>DKER01000206.1:0-427 GCA_002452555.1 Fidelibacterota bacterium UBA6817
CGGAAGTTATTGAAGGCCGCCATATTAATGGTGATTTTTATATGATTGCACCCACAAAAGCCTTTGCACCTGTTAAACCCTTCGGAAAGGTTGTCATTCCTGTTGTGGCCAATTACTGGGTTCTTAATTATACCGATCTGCCAACCGGCAATTATTTTGTATTTACTCATTCTGACGGGAAAGAGACATATTTACCGGTTGAACTGACTTATGAACCCTTTGATACATCCAGAATTCACAGAGGGCCAAATGATAAACTCCCCGTTGAAAATCCCGAAATTCGCTATAACCGGAATAAAAAAGAGATTTTGGAGGATTTTCAGGGACCGGAAAAGGGGAAACCGGTTATAACACCTACGCCAAAAGACGTTGTGTGGTCGGAAGAAAAAGTAAGGGTGACAGGTCCTGTAACGGTTCAGGCTGAACC
>DKER01000206.1:576-4191 GCA_002452555.1 Fidelibacterota bacterium UBA6817
CGCGGACTTTTCCCCCCGGATGCTGAGAAAAAGGCGATAGATGCTCTTGAAATAAATCGCGTAAAGATTTCCGACGGTCCCCGTTTCGGCTATCGCGGAATCCATGTTGATGTCGCCCGCAGTTTTCGTTCAATGGATGATATGAAAAAAATTCTGAATTTAATGTCTTACTACAAACTGAATGTTCTTCATTTTCATCTTACCGATGATGAAGGGTGGCGGATTGAAATCCCCGGTCTGCCTGAATTAACCGAAATCGGTGCTTTTCGCGGTCATACCTATGATGAAAAAGATCATTTGTTTCCTTCTCTGGGAAGCGGACCTTTTGCTGATGATCCGTCATCCAACGGTAATGGTTTTTATTCCCGCGAGCAGTTTATTGAACTTCTGAAATATGCACGGGATCGTCATATCCGGGTCATACCGGAAATCGATCTTCCGGGACACTCCAATGCGGCAATACAGTCTATGATCATCCGCCATGACAGATTGAAAGAACAGGGAGACCCCATAGGTGCCATGGCGTATTATCTTCTTGATCCGGACGATACAACCAAGGTTGAATCGGTTCAAAAATGGAAGAATAATGTTGTTAATGTATGCATGGAATCCACATACCGTTTCTGTGAAAAAGTATTTGATGAACTGATTGCTATGTATAAGGAAGCAAACGTTCCTCTTGATATGATCCATATGGGGGGCGATGAAGTGGCGCGTGGTTCATGGCAGGATTCTCCGGTATGTATGGCTTTTCTTGAAGCCAGTGTGGACTATAATGAACCAAGCGACCTGGAACGGTATTTTGCCATCAGAATTAATAATATTCTCAATAAAAAAGGGCTTAAAACTGCCGGTTGGGAAGAGATTGCCAGTGAAGTAAAAGAAGGTAAACGCGTGCCGGATCCGGGGGGCTACGGAAAAAATATGGTACCCTATATCTGGAACAGCGTGTGGGGGTGGAGATCTGAAGATCTGAGCTACCGCCTTGCAAATGCCGGTTTTCCCGTTGTTCTTGCCAATGTGACCAATTTATACTTTGATATGGCATATAACAAAGATCCTGATGAACGCGGGTTGTATTGGGGTGCATTTGTCGATGCGCGGAAAGCGTGGGAATTCACGCCGTTTGATGTGAGAAATTGCGCTGAAATCAGTCTGTACGGTGAAAATATCGATGTGAGTAAATTCGAAGATTTTAACGCACTCACGGATGAAGGAAAGAAAAATATCCTGGGTATTCAGGCTTGTCACTGGGGTGAAAATCTCCGGGATATGGATAAAGTCGAGTATGTTTTGTTTCCGAAACTACTCGGACTTTCAGAGAGAGCATGGAGCAGGGAGCCGGCATGGGAAGAGGTCAAAAATGATAAGGCCAGAAAAGCTGACTGGACTGAATTTGTTTATAGAGCCGGTCATTTTGATCTGCCCAGGCTGGATGCATGGAATGTGAAATATCGTATTCCTCTGCCGGGCTGGATCATTAAGGACGGTATGCTTTATGCCAATATCCGATTTCCCGGTCTGGAAATCCGGTATACCATGGATGGGAGCGATCCGGATTTGACATCTCCGGTTTATTCCGGTCCGGTTCAGGCTGGCGGACCGGTAAAAGTTGCGGCTTTTGCAACCGATGGACGACGGAGCCGTATTCAATAAAACGAAAGGACACGGATATGAAATGGATTATTACGGCTCTCGGCGGGATTCTTTTCTTTGTCCTGATTTATNNAGCCGGGTTAAAATTGCTCAGAAAGAAATTGGCCCTTATACCCTGTGCTATGATTTTCATCAGGGTGATTACAGCAAAATCGGTACTGTCATGGACCGGGTTTTTGACGATCTGAAAAAGAAAGATAATCTCTCAACAACGTTGGGTTTCGGACTATACTACGATAAACCGGGATCCGTTGAAAAAGATGAACTCAGAAGTATCGGAGGATGTATCCTTCCCCGTGGATTTGATCCCGTGTCTCTTACCAGCGGTTATTCAATTTCTGAATTTCCAAAAACATCTGCGATTGTATGTGAATTTCCATACAAAGGAATGGCATCTGTTATTTTTGGGGTTATGAAGGTCTATCCTGCACTCAATAAATACATGAAAGAAAATCATATTCCTGATACGCCGCTTCTGGAGATATATGATATTCCCAACAAGAAAATTGTATACGCTGCTCCAATTGGTCTGGAACCGGATCTGCTGTTAAATTTTCTCGATTGACGAAAACGGTAGCATACACTTTTTCCCATACCTTATGGTTTCAGGTATTTTGTATCATTTTTATTACGGAGGACTCTTCACTTTTAGAATGAAAGAAAAACGTGTATTTTTTTCCCTAATATTAAAGGAAATTGGAATGAAAAAAAGATATGCCTTAACGATACTAACAATAATTCTCCTTGTATCGGTTTTATTCTCAGTATTCTCTTTTCAATTTAAAGAATCAGACATCCCGATGAATATAATATTATTCATTGGTGACGGGATGGGAGTGAGTCAGGTAACGACGGCTCGGATTTACCGTCATCCTATGCATCTGGAACGGTTAAAAACCATGGGACTTTTAACGACCTATTCAAACAACCGGTTTAAAACAGATTCTGCTGCTGCAGGGACAGCACTTGCCACCGGTTATAAAACCGATAATGGCGTTATAGCACAGTCTCCGGACGGAGAAAAATTCCAAACCATTGCCGAATATGCCAAAACGATTGGTAAAAGTTCAGGAGTTGTGGCCAGTACAGGGATTACGCACGCTACACCAGCTTCCTTTTTAGCCCACAAAGACAGCAGGGGTTCTCAGGCTGAAATTGCAGAACAGATTGCTGCCATGAATTTTGATGTTCTGTTTGGTGCCGGTTGGGGATATTTTGTGCCGGCGACTGTAGAAGGCAGTCTGAGAAATGATGAAAAAGACCTGCTTGAAGTCATGAGAATGAAAATGCAGGTTGTTATCAATACTGATGATTTTGAAACGCTGGAGGACGAACCGGCAGCAGCACTGCTGGAAAGGACAAATTATTTTCCCAAAGCCATGGATAATCCGAAAATCTCTTTGGCTGATATGACCCGGAAAGCCCTGCAAATTCTTTCAAAAAATAATAAAGGTTTCTTTTTAATGGTGGAAGGATCGCAAATGGATTGGGGCGGACATTCCAATGATGTGAACTATATCATGACAGAAATGCTGGCCTTTGATGATGCCATTGGCATTGCCATGGACTTTGCTGAAAAAAACGGGAAAACGCTTGTTATCGTAACAGCGGACCATGAAACAGGGGGATTGACGCTTTTGAACGGATCGTTTACTGAACAAACATTAACGGAATATCATTTTTCTACCACAGGTCATACGGCTGAAATGGTCCCGGTTTTCAGTTATGGTCCTTCTGCTTCATTATTCGGAGGAATCCAAGATAATACGGAAATTGGGAAAAAGATGTTTGAATTGTGGAAATAGTAGGCAGTTGACAGTTGACAGTGGGCAGTCGGCAGTCCAGTAGCCAGTAGCCAGTAGCCGGTAGCCGGTAGTCAGTGGAGGGGTGGACCCATGTGTCCACCCAGTTGCCAGTCGGCAGTGGAGAGTGGGCAGTCGGCACTTCGTGCCGTTCAAT
>DKER01000206.1:4325-12086 GCA_002452555.1 Fidelibacterota bacterium UBA6817
GCGCAGCGAGCCTCAACCTCTCAACGTCTAAACCTTTGAACCTTTGAACCCTTGAGCCCATGAACTCTTGAACCCATGAGCCCATGAGCCCTTGAGCTCTTGAGCCCATTATCAATAATTCTTCATTCAATTCATCCCGACCGTTGTCAAAACGAATTCAGAATTCAGTATTCCTTAGGGATTGAACATCATCTGAAATATTATTTATAGAATATAGTAATTATAATATTAATTTGCTTTATGCTGAAAACGGGTGTATCTTACCCCCCGGGGCGGGGGTAGTTAGCTAATCGAAATCATATATCAGGCTATTTAAATAACCTAATTATCAAATCATAACCCAAACATTCAATCTATTCAATCTTTAGCCGGTAGCCGGTAGCCGGTAGTCAGTCATCAGTGGGCAGTCCAGTAGCCAGTAGCCGGTAGCCGGTAGTCAGTGGAGGGGTGGACCCATGTGTCCACCCAGTTGACAGTCGACAGTGGGCAGTGGGCAGTCATCAGTGGTCAGTCAACAGGCAATCAGTCCTCTTGANNTGAACAGCGAGCGCAGCGAGCCTTAACCCCTCAACCTCTCAACCTTATATATGCATCTTAATCAATAATGATCTAAATTAATATTGTAATAAGGAGTAACGTATGAGAAAAGCAGGTCTTTTGATTCTCTTAATGCTTATGCTGTTCACCATCAGTTCCTGTATACCCGGAAACGGAACCTATACGCCGTTTAAACCGGCCGGATTTTTTTGGGGTATATGGCATGGGTGGCTGGCACCTCTTTCACTGATTATCCAGTGGTTTGTACCGAAGATCGGGATTTATGAACCCTTTAATACCGGTTGGTGGTATGATTTTGGTTTCTATCTTGGAATTTTGGGTGGATTTGGCGGATTAAGCCTTACACGAAAGAAAAACAAGTTTGACTGATCATGAAATCTGATAATCAAATTTGCCGGATATTGGCAGAATTTGGTCTGCCGCCGGATTATGCGGATATAAGAGGATTGGTGCCTTATGCGGAAGCCAATGATTTAATAAATATTGGACTGAATCCATTCGGTATGCCGGTACATCTTGAACCTGAAGCAGGAAAGGCATGGTACAGAATGCATGATTCGGCTGCTGAAGACAAGATTATTCTATATCCACTATCCGGATTCCGCAGCATTGCATTGCAGACAGAAATTATTCGAAATAAGTTAAATCAGGGCTGGACAATTGAGGATATTATGAAAGCAAATGCCCCGCCCGGGTACAGCCAGCATCATTCCGGAAAAGCTTTGGATATATGCACGGATTCGGTCAAAACCCCGGATGTCGCCTTTGAAAAAACTAAAGCGTTTAAATGGCTTATTACATATGCTTCCCTATTTGGTTTTATCCTTTCTTATCCAAAAGATAATCCTTTTGGATTTATTTATGAACCCTGGCATTGGTATTTTAATAAAAACGTGTAACGTAGTGATCAGATCTGTCTCTAATTATAAAAAATTTGAAAGGATCAAAAATGAAGAGCAACGTCGGTAAAACAGATAAAATCATAAGAATTATTCTTGGTCTGGTCATTATTGCTCTTGGATTTATTTATGAAACATGGTGGGGACTTGTCGGACTCATTCCTCTTATAACCGGACTTGTTAATTGGTGTCCAATTTATCATGCATGCAAAATCAGTACAGCTGATAAAGAAAAAGACAAAGACACGGAATAAATTTCTTCATTAATCTCCTTACTCTCTAACCCGAAAGCCGGATATTTTTTTAACCCGCTTTTTAATATTCTATATGTTTGGGATCTTTTTATTTAATTTATTTGGAAATATTTTTAAAAATAAAGGGCTGTCATGAAAAGAATTTCCTTCATAATACTTTTTTTAATAATAATTCCGGGACTCTATGGAGAAGAAGAATCTGAAATTCTGTGGGTCAATGCTGAAAATTTTCTTCGGTATGGTCAGGCAGATTCGGCTGACATACCGGGTTATGAACGGTTACCGGCTTTTTTTAAAGATTCTCTCAGGACTGATTTGTTACGTCTCGGTTCACACTCAAGCGGGTTGTCTATAGCATTTATAACCGATTCTCCGTTTATACGTGCAAAATGGAAGGTCCGTTATCAGACTAAATTGCCACATATGCCCCGAACATCTACGCAAGGCGTTGATCTTTATTCGGTTGATCTCTTGACGCGTAAATGGAATTACGTTGGTACCGGCAAATGGTGGGATGAGAATAACCCGGTTCATAATGCTGTTCTTATGGAAAATAGTGTTTATGAAAACAGAGTATACGTCTTATACCTTCCTCTTTATGATGCTGTTGATTCGGTCTTTATTGGAATACATCCAAAGGCAAAAATCACATCTGCAACAGTCTATGATCCCCGGGACTTACCAATACTGGTTTATGGAACATCCATAACACAGGGAGGATCGGCGAGCCGTCCCGGGATGGCTTATCCTGCTATCCTTTCCAGATATTTACATCGTGAAATTCTGAATTTCGGGTTCTCCGGCAATGGCCGGCTCGATCTGGAACTTGCCGATTATCTTGCAACCATACCTGCGTCACTTCTGGTTGTTGATGCCCTTCCAAATGTGTCTGCCGGCGATGTGGATACAAAATTGATTACGTTTATTCTAAGGGTCAGAGAATCAAGTGATATTCCGATACTTATCGTACCAAATATTTCATACGGACATGAAGATGACAATTCAGAAACAGGTTCAGCCTTACGGCAAAAATATGAGGAATATTTAATAGCCAGAGCATTTATTAAAAAATCAGGTGTTAAAAACGTCACGTTTCTTCTGGAAAAACACATCCGTTTTTCCGATGATGACGGAAGCGTGGATGGTGTTCATCTGACCGATCTGGGTATGAAACGCCATGCGGATAGTTTATATCCGGTTGTTCGGAAATTGCTGAAGTAATCTCAAACTGTACGAAAAATATATACAGTTATTGAAAGCGAATCTGTTTGAATACATTTTGATGTATTTTAAATTCTCATTCAAACTTTTGCAGGAGTTTCATGGATAAAATCGTTGTTAAATTTGGGGGTTCAAATCTTAAGACCGAATTGGATATTAATCGCTTAATACACATTTTAAGATCATACAACCAATCTGTTGTAGTCGTTGTCAGTGCATTTTATGGTGTGACAAATTTTCTTCAGGAACTGATCTGGAAAGTCCGGTATGACCATGATCCAATCCGGGCGGGACTTGATTTTATTCGCAATATGAAAAAAGAAGCCCTTATGAAAAATGTTCACAACGCAGGATCAAGGGAAAGAATTCTCAATCGCTTGGAAAAGCGGGTACATGAATTGGAACGGTACCTTTTGGGGATTCATTATATCGGAGATGTCCCCCGCTATACGGAAGATCTGATTTTGAGTTATGGCGAAAGACTCAGCTCCCTGATCCTGACTGAACTCCTGAATGAAAACGGATTGACAGCGGAAGAAAAACTTCCGGAAGATTTAATATTGAGGACTGTCGGAAGTTCTGGAAATGCTGTCGTTGATTTTGAAAATTCCCGGGTCCCTGAAAATGTTTCATTCGACAAAATAACAGTGATACCGGGGTTTTACGGCATTTCTTCTGATAACAAAGTCACTCTTTTCGGAAGAGGAGGGAGCGATTATTCTGCGGCTGCTGTTGCGCGCTGTATTCATGCCGATTTCCTCGACATTTGGAAGGATGTGGACGGATTTATGAGTGGTGATCCAAAGTTGGTTCACCATGCAAAAAACTTAGATAAATTGACCTATACAGAAGCGGCTGAGCTGGCTTATTTCGGTGCTAAAATTCTGCATCCAAGAACGGTTGAACCCATAAGTCAAATGGGAATACCTATTCGTGTATTTGATGTTTCTTCACAAATCAATCTCAACCAACCCCGTACAATCATCAGTAAAGAAAGCCGTATTCATAAAACAGTAATTAAAAGCGTCACGTTTAGCGATGATTTTGGAATTCTTCAGTTAGAGGGGCCGGGAGTCGGAATGAAACCCGGTATTTTGGCTGTAGTAACTAGTGCTTTGGATAAAGCAGGAATTAATATAAAATCCGTCATAACAGCCCAGACATCAATAAATATTCTTTTAGCCCTGCAGGATCTTGAACCCTCGGCTCAGATTACGCGTACAATTCTTCCGGATATAGTCAGTAACCTGAAAACCATGGATCATCTGTCCCTGATCGCCGTAGTAGGCCAGGGTATTCTTGAAACACCCGGCGTTGCAGCCAGAATATTTGGTGCAGTAAGCCGTAAAAACATCAATGTCCGCATTATTTCTGTGGGTGCATCACCTGTCGCAGCTTATTTTATTGTTGAGAAAGATGCCCGTGATGATGCCGTTCGAACAATTCATGAGGAGTTTTTCGGATCCTAGGAACTCTTCAAGGTTCATGGCTCTTTTTAAAGACCTTTTATCAGATTTTCACACGAACAACTTTTATACGGATGCGCTTTTATTGAATCAAAATGAATATTATGTGATTTTCTGTAACCGGTGAATCACTTTCCGGATGAGATAGCGTGGAAAAAAGCGTGTTATAAGGGTAATAGATTTGTTTTTTAGTCCCGGCAGTACAATGACTTTATTACGAACAAAACCCTTATATCCTTTACGGGCAACGGTTTGGGCACTTTGAGCTCCCATCTTAAATATAACGGATTCTTTCATCCCTGACACTTCACAAAATTTAGTCAACGTCGGTCCGGGAGCCAAACAGGTTACTGAAATTCCGAAAGGTTTTAATTCTTCGTGAAGGGCTTCAGAAAATGATAATACAAAGGCTTTCGTTGCATAATATACCGCCATGTTTGGACCGGGCACAAAACCGGCTATCGATGCTACGTTTAAGATTCCGCCTGTTTTGTTTTTTATCATTTGAGGAATCAGCAATCGGGTTAGTGATACCAGGTTATTGACATTCAGCTGAATCATATTGAGCTGTTGATCAAGGTCTGCTTCATGAAAACTGTTCAGTAATCCATATCCTGCATTGTTAACCAAAACATCAATGACGAGATTCTTTTCCTTTAAAGCATTTACAAGGTGTAAAGGGGCATCCGGAAGGGATAAATCCCGAGGAATAATCAAAATTGAGCGATCGGGAAATTCTTTCAGCAAGTCTACTTTTAAATCCTGAAGTTTATCATGTGACCGGGCTGTTATGACAAGATTATAACCGTTCTTAATAAATAAATATGCCAGTTCTTTTCCGATGCCGTACGAGGATCCGGTTATAAGTGCTGTTTTTTGTGTATTCATGATGCGTCCTTATCTTTTGCCTTATGATTGATATCAGTCGTGATGGTTACGAAAGTGTTTTTGTTTGGTCAGGAACGGTTTGTTTATTTGAGATTGCTCATCTTTTGCATGGCTGCCTTTTTTTTTAACAAAGGGATTGAAAGCCATTAAAATAATGATGACTGCCAAAAAAAGAAAGGTGAGAAGAAAAAGTGTTAATAGACCCATTGAAGGAGAGTTGCGCAAATGAGTGCGGCATAGGTTCCCAATACATATCCGGCAATTCCCAGCATCACACCAACGGATGCCAATGCGGGATGAAAAGCTGAGGCAACAATGGGAGCACTGGCTGCGCCACCCACATTAGCCTGAGATCCAACCGCCATAAAGAAGAGGGGAGACCGGGTTAACTTCATAGCTCCAAGAAGAATCAGGACATGAAACAGAATCCATGTCAGTCCCATAGCAAAAAGATATGGATATTTAACGACTTCACGAAGATCAGCGTTTGCACCGATTACACCAATGAGCAAATACAGCATTACTGTTCCCAGTTTGGAAGCACCTACTCCTTCAAAACGTTTAAGAGATGTAAATGAAAATGTTACACCCAGGGTTGTGATAATTATGATTTTCCATGTAGAGTGAGATATAATGGTTCCTATCTCAGGCAGCAAATTGCCTGCCTGATAAGCCAGCCATGCACAACCGAAGGAAAGTGCCAGCATAATCATATAATCTGTTGTATTGGGTATCCGTGCTACAGATTTCTGGAAATTGATAATTTTATGTTTCAGTTCTTCAATAGCAGAATTATCTGCCTTCAGTTTTCGGTCAATTTTATCGCTTTCGCCGGCAAGATAGAGCAGAATGCCTGTCCAAATATTAGCAACTAATACATCAACAACAACCATCATTGCCAACATGGTTTCTGTGGCTTTTACAGATTGCCCGATAGCAATAAAATTGGCTCCGCCTCCAATCCAGCTTCCTGCCAGTGCTGCCATGCCTTTCCAAATATCCGGAGGGAGCTGGTGGCGGAAAATCCATAAACTGAGCGGACCGCCGATCACGATTCCCAGCGTACCCGAAAGAAACATGATCACCGCTTTTGGTCCCAGTTTTAAAATACCTTTGATATCTACGGCCAATGTAAGCAGCAAAAGACTTGCCGGCAGAACAAAAGTTTTGATAGAATTGTAAACCGGTGCACTGGTTGGTATGATATGTAATGTGGACAAGAGAGTTGGCAGAAAATAAGCAAATACCAGGGGAGGTACCACATTAAATAGCTTCCTTCCCCAGGTCGTGTAATCCTGAACTGTAAAAATAACGGCAGGAACAACCAGGAGGACTGCTAAAATTCCGAACGGATTCAATATCAGGACATTCTGCATGAGTTAACCTTTACATTTTTTAATAGTTTATTGAAGAACTGTTTGGCAGAATTTAACATGCTTCACCCTTTTAACCAAGGATACAGGAATTGTGTTTGATTTTCTTTAAAAAAAGATTACTATGAAACCTGCTGATTAATTATTCGTTCATAAACATTATCATTCATTACAAGGAGTTTTTCGATGGATTTACATCTTCGTGACAAAAAGGCGATTATTTTAGCCGGAACAAAAGGAATCGGCTTTGCTATTGCTGAGCAGCTTGCAGATGAAGGTGCCCGGGTTGCGATCGGGAGCAGAAATCTGGGAAACATTCATAAAGCCGAAAGAATTCTCATGACGAAAGGGGAAGTGATTGGTTTTCAAGTGGATTTATCCGGTGATTTTATAAATGAATTAGAGTGGGTATTCGAAAAACTGAAAGGGTTGGATATTCTTGTCGTGAATTGCGGCGGACCTGCCAAAGGAACATTTGAACAAGTGAATGATGAACAATGGCAGGAGGGGATTGATTCTACCTTATTTTCTGCCATTCGGGCAATTCGCTGGGCTTCCGAAAAGATGAAGAAAAATAAGACAGGAGGGCGAATTCTGGTTGTTACGAGCATGAGCGCCAAGCAACCGATACCGGATCTGGTGATCAGCAATGTCATCCGGAGCGGACTAACCTCAATGACAAAAACGCTGTCCCGTGAATTAGGACCTTATAATATTGCTATAAATAATATCCTTCCGGGTTATGTTGAAACCGACCGTCTTAAAACTCTGTCGGATAAACCGGAAATCAAAGAGGAATGGTTAAACAGGACAGCCTTGAAACGTTTCGCCGATCCTTCAGAATTGGGCAGAGTTGGTGCTTTTCTTTGTTCTGATGCAGCTTCATATATTACCGGCACCGATATTCTTGTAGATGGCGGGGCAGTTACTAGCAGCCGGTAGCCAAAATCAGTAGCCGGTAGCCGGTAGCCGGTAGCCAGTAGCCAGTAGTTGGCAGTGGGCAGTCATCAGTGGGCAGTCGGCAGTCGACAGTCGTCAGTTGACAGTTGACAGTCATCAGTCGTCAGTCATCAGTGGGCAGTGGTCAGTCAACAGGCAATCA
>DKER01000054.1 GCA_002452555.1 Fidelibacterota bacterium UBA6817
TTAAAGCTGATTGTTGAAAGTATTTGAAATTTAACAATATTGTGAAGGAGTTCAAACAGGAGGGAAGAGCAGTAATACCGGTAGCCGGTAGCCGGTAGCCGGTAGCCGGTAGCCGGTAGCCGGTAGCCGGTAGTCAGTAGCCGGTAGCCGGTAGTCAGTAGAAAGCGGTTGACAGTTGTCAGTGGTCAGGCAATCAGTCCTTTTGAGCTCATGAACCCTTGAGCTCATGAACCCTTGAACTCTTGAGCGTTTGAACAGCGAGCGCAGCAAGCCTCAACCTCTCAACCTTAAAACGTCTCAACCTCTGAACTCATGAGCCCATGAACCCATGAACTCTTGAACTCTTGAACGCTTGAACAGCGAGCGCAGCGAGCCTCAACGTTTAAACGTAACAAACTCTTCCAGTTTTTTTCTTTTCTTAGGCTTAGGTGACCCGGCAGGATATCCTGCTGTGATAAGAAGTGCGATCTTTTTCGTTTTGGGAATGTCAAGAATTGTCCGGACTTTTTTTTCGTTAAACCATCCCAGCATACAGGTTCCCAAATCCAGTTCGGCCGCCTGAAGACAAAAATGTTCAGCAGCTATACCAATATCGATCAGATTGAAGGGTGTTCCCTGTAATCCGGCTCCTGCCTGAACAATTGGATGTCCCTTTGTCATGATAACTGCCACTATTACCGGTGCTTGAATGGCAAATTTGTTAAAAGGAACAAGAGAAGAAAAAGTACATTTTGCAATTTTATCGCGAATTTCGGGATTTTGAATAACAACAAATTCCCAGGGCTGAGAATTTGATGCAGAAGGTGCCAGTCTGACAGCTTCCAGACATGTCTTCAGGAGTTCTTCAGGAACAGGGTCTTCTTTATAGGTCCGTACGCTGTAACGGTTTTTCACCAAATCTAAAAATTCCATACGTCCTCCTTGAAAAACAGATTCAGCGTCCCGTACTGCCAAAGCCTCCCAGACCCCGGTCTGAATCATTCAAATCATCAACTTCTATCAGTTCGGGATGTTTGGGTGTTTGAAAAATAAGCTGTGCTACTCTGTCCCCCCGGTGTATGAGAAAATCTTTATCGGAAAAATTTGCCAGAATAACACCGATTTCATTCCGGTATCCTGCATCGACAGTCCCGGGGGCATTAAGACAAAAAATTCCGTGTTTCAGTGCGAGGCCGCTGCGGGAACGGACCTGGATCTCCATTTCTTCCGGTAATTCGACGGCTATGCCGGTTTTCACCAGAATCCATTTACCGGCCGGGATGGTTAAATCTTCAATAGATGTAACATCATAGCCTGCATCATAGCTGTGCTGGCGGGAAGGTATATTGGCATGAGGGGATAATCGTTTGATTTTAACGGTACTCATTTGTCACACTTGGTGTAACCGCATTGGACACAGAATTCGCAGCCGTTTTCAAATTTAAGGGCTTTGGCATTGCACTCGGGGCAAATTTTAAATGAGGCATCGCTTACAATTTGCTCCGGTTTGGGTTCGGCTGATTTTGTATCAATGGGAATGCTTATCTGTGTGTCATTTTTCGGAGTTTCTGATTTCACCATTCCTTCTTCTTTAAAAAACCGTTCGATGACATCAGCAACTTCAGAGTAGAAAGAGTGGATATATTTACCGTTTTTGAAATACCCTCCATTGGGATCATAAATACTCCATAATTCCTCAAGAATGAAATAAGGATCGCTTGCTCTGCGGAAAATTGCCGATATCAGACGCGTGAGAACCGCATACTCGGCTGAATGAGTAAGATCCTTGGAGTTGATAAAAATTTCCATGGGACGCTTTTTTCCGTTTTCCCACACATAGCTGAGCGTGATATATACACTGAATTTTACAAAAGGACTTTTCACTTTATAGACTTTTGCATCCACAACATCCGGACGCAGGAGATTTGTGGATGGCTGAGGACGCGGTGTCTGGACGGCTGGCTTGTCAATGGCCGGCTTATCTTTTGCGATCACTTCACGAATTTTAAATTCACTGTTTAACGTTAGCATCACACGACCTCAATATCTTGGTTATTCTTAATTCCCAGCTCTCTGAAATAATGGAAGGGAGTTGTCAGGGTTCCGTCCGGCAAACGCATGACTTCATCTCCAAAAAAGACCCGTTTTTCCTGGCCGGCTTCCACCTCAAATTTTTTCTCTTTAAAAGCTTGAAATTCAGACGGCTTGCTGTCAGCCGTGAGTATGGGGAAACGGCTTCCGTCGCGGTAGACTGTCACACCTTTCAATCCCTTTTCCCATGCCTTGAGATAGATATTGGAGATGACCTCCGGTTCGATATCTTCAGAGAGATTGATGGTTGATGAAATTGAATGATCTACATATTTCTGGCAAACACTCTGAATGTCAATTCTCTTGTCCGGTGAAATATGGTGGGCTGTACGAAAAAACGGCTCCGGAAGATATTTTCGAAGTTCGTCTTCTGTCTGAATATTTTCCACTTTATCCGAGAGTTCATAAAGATCAATAAAGGCTTGAACGGAAGAGTGGAAAACCTTAAACAGCTGATTATCAAACGATTCGGCTCGCCGGGTATAAAACAGGGAGAAAACGGGTTCGACTCCGCCGCTCACACCGATATAATTCTTTTTGCCCACAGTTACACTGCGAATAATGTTGCTGATTGTTCCTGTCGGGGCAATTGACGTAATGGCTATGTTTCGTATTCCGTGCTGTTTAATATGCTCTTTTACGTCATCACTCAGTGCTTCCTGAAAAAATGGACCCTGTGCATAATCATCATATTCAAAAATATCGGACGGGGCCTTCTCCCTTGCCAACAGAGAGGAAGCCATATATGCCTGGTTGTTGATAAACTTCATCACCGTATCCATCAATTCCACGCCCTCCGGGCTGTCATAAGGGACTTTCAACTGATAGAGCATATCGGCGATACCCATGATGCCGACTCCCAGCCGACGGGTTTCACCGGCAGCATCCCGTTGTTTTTCAAGAGGATTGAGAGTTTGATTCCAACTGACCACATTGTCAAGAAAACGGACCAGATTATAAACGGCACTTTTTAAAGATTCCCAGTCGATGGCGGCAGATTCCATAAATCCGTTTTTCACAAAACGGGAAAGATTAATAGATCCCAGATTGCATGCCCCGCCGTCTTCCAGAGGAACCTCTGCACAGGGGTTTGTGCAAATTATTGGGCGTCCGACATAATTGGATGGAGAATATTCACTCATCTTGGACCAAAACATGAGTCCCGGTTCTGCCGTGCGGTAGTTTGATTCAATAAATGTATCCCAAACATCCCGTGCTTTAACCAATTCCCGGATTTCCCGAGTTTCATCCGATGCAAAATAGAGGAGAAAATCTCCGGTATAATGAATGGCCAGTTCGCTGTCGGACTCACCTGTATCCACAAGGAAATCGCCGTATACGTCCCTTTTTGTAACATCCATCAGGTCTGTCCGGGGAACGCTCTGGCCGAACTGATCTTCCATCCATTGACTGAACAGGGCATAACTGTCAAAGACCTGCACTTCTTCATAATCACGGATATTCTTATTGGGAATTCCAAGAGAATAAAAGAATCCGTCTTTTTGATACGCTTTCATTAAGCGTGTTTTATTTTTTTTCCGATAGATAATTATCCGGTCCCTGCCGTACAACTTTTCTTCTTTTACTGCCTTCATGAACTCATCCGTAACTTTTACGGAGATGTTGGCAAAACGGATCTGTGTATTTTCAACCACTTGTTTTTTTATGATATCCAACTGGGATTCGCCGAATTTACCCGACCAGCGGCATTGTTCAACAATTTGTTGAGAAACCCAATTGGGGATCTTTTTTACATTAAGAAAATGAAAAATATCCGGATGCTTGATGTCAATTGTCAGCATCAATGCGCCCCGTCGTCCGGATTGCCCGATGAGTCCGGTTGTCATCGAATATAGTTCCATAAAAGATACAGCACCGGTGGATGTATCTGCGGCATTGTGAACCACCGATCCTTTGGGACGAAGGGGAGTAATATCCACACCAATGCCGCCGCCGAAAGAATACGTACGGGCACATTCTGCAGCCGCTTTATAAATGGCATCAATGTCATCGTCTTCAATTTGTGTCACAAAACAATTTGCCAGAGTTTTCAGACGATACAGATCGCCCGCACCTGCCAGAACCCTCCCTCCGGGCATCCAGTGTCCTTCATATAAATTTTTATAAAATTCTTCTGCCCATTTTTTCTGTTTGATCTTTGTGGTTTCCTGCGCTGCCACAAATGCTGAAATGCGGCAAAAAACATCCTCCGGACGTTTCTCAATCAACTCGCCGTTTATATCCTTGAGGAAATATTTTTTCTTGTAAATGCTGTTTGCCAAATCGTTTCCGCATAAATAGTCCGGATGGAGCGGTAACTCCCCCTGCTCTATAGATTCCTTGAGATGTTCATAGATCATCTTATAGGTTTCAATCTTTTTTTCACCGATCAGACGGGCAAGTTTACCCTGATGCAAAAACATTTTTTCAAACATAAGAAACTCCGGAACCTTGATGAGTTGACTCGTTATTGTCTGCTTTTTAACACAAGATATTGTGTTTACCAATTGGTATGATACAATATAGAGATATTAAAGTCAAAATTATTTTTTCAAATTTTCCGGAGTTTTTTCTTGTTTTTGTCTAAGTGACTGATAACCCTTAATCTAGACGGAAAAAATATTTTATTCCGGTCTTGATAAATCCTGACAGGCCGTGTAATTTTACATTCGGAGAATTTATGCTGACAAAATTTCGTTACAATAACTGGGTCCGGCTCTTAAAATCTAAAGGACTGATAACTCTGCCTGACGAGCCGCTGAACTGGAATTCCGTGAAAAATTCCGGCAGGTCTGTTTTAATTGCCCTTCCAAACGACAGCAGGAATATTCATGTTGTCAACCATTATTTGGGCAATATTCTCAAGGCAGATAAACAAAAAGCTATATCTGTTCTCATTCCGGCTGATTATGCTGATTTTATCCTGGAAATGCGGTTTTACCGAAATCACATTGTTTTACCTCCCGTGAAATCTCTTAACTTTCCGGTAACGGAAGATATGCTCCCTGAGATGCCCTCTGAAGACTTTCCTGTTTGCATTGATCTCAACGAAACACCCTTTATCTTGTCTCACTATATTATTGCGACGCGTGGGAAAGAAATGTCTCTCGGATTCCATAATGAATTTACCGATCTTCTGTTTACCATGACGTTGAAAACGTCGGGGAGAGCATCCTACGATAAAGGGTTCCAATCCCTGCTGAAACTTGCCGGGCTTGAGTTGCCGTAATTCCCCCCCCTTTTTTCCTGAATTGATCTTATTTGCTTTATCCGAAAAAATTTTCTTACATGCGCTGTCAAACCGCATGAATTTATACGACAGGCTTGCCTGATAAAAAAAAGATTGCATTAGACTCTTCGGAAATGTAGATTATCGCCCAAATTGTTAGGAGATGCATCGATGAAAAAATACTTTAATGAACTTGTTTGTCCCGAATGCGAAGAACCGCTCACAGCTGAGGACCTTCAGAATTCACTGGTTTGCCCCCATTGTAAAAAACGCCTCAGACACCCAAAGTATATTGAGTTTCTGGAATACCTTGTTGCACAGGGTATTGTTGATGATATTGATTTTTTCGATACGGATCTGTATGGCAGTGATTTTATGAAATATGAAACCAACGAACTGGATGAAGAAGATATTGCCGATGTGGAAGCCCCGCAAAAACCCGGCGGTTTTCTTTCCAATAACATGATGAGTGTTGAAGAGGAATATATCAAAGACATTGAAGAGGATCAGGATTCTCAAGATGATTATACGGTTTTTGATCCTTCTGAAATTGATAATATGTCTGATGATGATTCCAATCCTGATGATGACGATGATGATGATTGAGGTTTATCATGAATGATGAAAAGAATTCCAAAACCCAGAAAATGGAAATTAACCTGAACGAACAAAAAGCGTCGGGAGAATATTCCAACCTGGCAATTGTGACCCATTCGCCCACAGAATTCATTCTGGATTTTTGTCAGGTTCTGCCCGGACTGCCGAAGGCAAATGTTGCTGCTCGGATTATTCTTAATCCTCAACATGCCAAAGCACTGATGAAAACGTTGGAAATAAACATCCATCGGTACGAACAGGCTTTCGGCGCTATAAAAGAGATCAGCCATCCGCAGAATCAGACGATCAATATGAAACCAAAAAAAGACATTATTAATTAATCAGACGTTTCAACGGCAAACTTTTTTATTAAGGCGTCTCTGAGACGCCTTTTATTTTTTTCAGTGTTTTTCTGTATAACATATATTGCCATAATGAACAGATGATCCATGCAAGAAATAGTCCATACAACACTCCAAAAATAACATCAGCAGGATAATGGCGTCCTACATACACCCTGGAATAGGCAACAAGAAACACAGCAATCCATGGTATGATTTTCCGTCTCCTGTAGAAAAAAGTAAGGACAAAGGCAACGGCCGCAAAATTTGCTGCATGGTTCGATGGAAAAGACCAACGTCCGCCATATCCGTCAAGAATCCGTATATGGGAGAGTGCCCTGAATTTCTCCGGAGTAAGAGACAGAGAATCTTCAAGTATTCGGACCTGATTTTGAATCATAATAAGAGAATCTGTCTGTGCCGGGGATAGGGTTATTCCTTCTGACTGCTTATGCAAATAAAACCCCATTTTTTCTGTAAGAGGCATGTATTCTCTCAAAAGACGGCTGGGACGGATTCGTTTTACTGTGGGTTTTATTATTTTTGCTGCAGTAAAATCCGTTAATCCTACGCATAATATTATTAAAAGGAGTGTCACCCTTCCTTTTCGATGCCCCTTGATCAACAGTAAAAGAGCCAAAATGACCCAAATCGGGATCCATGTTTTTGAGTCTGTAATAAAAGGAAAAAACCAATCCCCGACAGGATGAATCCAGACCTGATTGATCATCCTGAAAAGAAAAAGATCAACTGATAAAAACATGAAATTATTCTTCGAATGAAAAATCTTCGTCTGTCGGAACGGCGGTTTCTTCGGTACCGGTAAAAATTAGTTTATCCTGTCCGTTGTCCTCTTCCTCTGCAAGTTCTTCCTGTTCCTCCTCCTCTTCTTCAGAAGGTAAAGGAATATTGAGAGATTCTTCCAGCTCTTTCTTAAGCGCAAGATATTCATCTTCTTTTTCAATAATTTTAAATGACGGTGTCAATTTTGACAATTTCAATTGGTTCAGAATCTTTGCGGATGGGAAAACCAGAATACATTCGCCCTCTTTACCCAGTGAATACCGGCGCGCAAATAAGAGGGCTGCAAGCCCTGTGCTGTCTGTCATCTTCACTGTCGATAGATTGATAATGATTCTTTTTATTTCCCCTTTCCCGAGAGCCGTCATTAACTCCCGCTTAAACCGGATAGTCCCCAGTTCATCCAAAAGAACATTTTTAGGTTTGAAGATTATTGTATCACCATAAAATCTGCTCAGAAAATCCATGCTATTCACCTGTCTTTGTTTTAACTCATTGAATTTATGATGAAATCCTGAATTAATTCAAGGAATTGATGTGCTTTATTCAATGATATCTGTATAGTTTTTTTTAACTTTATCCACTTTGATAAACGGAGTGTTTCAATGACAGGCATAATTCTAACGGCAGTATCGGCCCTAATCATAATGATTCTCCTGATTGTAAATCTGATTCGCCAGAGTCCCGGAAGGCTTGAATCTGTTATTCGGGAAGCCGTTTCACCTTTGAGAGATTCCCTCATCATGATTCAGGCAAAAATGGATGATTTGCCGGAAAAAACCGGCTCAATTCTCAAAGAACAACAAATGAAGCTCTTTGCAGAACTAACCGATCTTATTCATAAACACAAGATTGATTCCATGCAGCAAATCAGCAATTTCCAGGAGCAATTGATCAATACAACAGGGAAAAGCAGCCGGCAATTGACGGAGGATTTCGGACAGTTCAAGGATAATCTGAACCAGATTCTCACGCGAAATTTTGAAAAATTGACGGAGACAACAGAAAGCAAGCTGACCCAGATAGACCGGAAAGTTTTGGAGAATCTGAATGAAGGGTTCAAAAAGACGAATGAGACGTTTAATAATGTTATCGAAAGACTGGCAAAAATTGATGAAGCACAACGCAAGATTGACAGTTTATCTACCAATGTTATTTCTCTCCAGGATATTCTGACGGATAAAAAAAGCCGGGGGATTTTTGGCGAGGTACAGCTCCATCAGATTTTATCCGCTGTTTTCGGAGCAAAAAATGATCAGATTTTCCGTCTTCAGCATACCCTGTCCAACGGAACGGTTGCTGATGCCGTGCTATTCATTCCCGAGCCAACCGGGATGATCTGTATTGATTCAAAATTTCCTCTCGAAAATTTCAAACGTATGATGGATCGTTCACAAGACGAACTGGGGCAAAAACGGAGCATGGAACAGTTCAAACGGGATATTAGGAAACACATTGACGATATTGCATCAAAATATATCATTCCTGCAGAAACATCTACCCAGGCAATCATGTTTCTCCCGGCGGAAGCTATCTTTGCCGAGCTGCATGCGTATCACTTTGACCTTGTAGACTACTCATGGAGAAAGAAAGTCAGCATTGTTTCCCCTTCAACATTTCTTGCCCTTCTGAACACGACACAAACAGTGTTGAATGACATGAAACGCAAGGAATACGCAGATATAATCCAACGTGAAATAACAAAGCTTGCAATTGATTTCAAACGATACCGTTCAAGATGGGATAACCTGACCAGACATATTGACACTGTTCAGAAGGATGTAAAGGAAATCCACACATCCACTGAAAAAATCAGTAAATCCTTTGAACGAATTTCCAATGTTGAAATCGAGGAAGGCGAAGAATCTCCGACTCAGCTCATGAACGGGTCAACGGATGAATCTGAGAATCTTTGACAAGCGTCAAACCCAAATTTTTGTATAAAGAGTTCTGATATCCGGGAATAAACTGTTTCATTGTCCGGGATTTTAATGTTTTCCTTTTCAAAGGATGTAACGCCTCTGTCCTGAATGCCGCAGGCAATTATCCCGGAGAAAAGTGACAGATCCGGATTAATGTTTAAGGCGAAACCATGCATGGAAATATCATTTACCACGCGTAAACCGATCGCGCAAATTTTATTTTGTCCTATCCAAACACCGGGATATTGAGGGTCCAGGCAGGGCTTGAACCCTAAATCTGTAAGGTATTGCAGAATCAGGTCTTCAACCGCACGAACAAACAAACGGGTTGAAAAACCGAGTTGGCGGTAATTAAAAATGGGATATCCGACCAGTTGTCCCGGACCGTGATACGTTACATCACCTCCCCGGTCTACGGGATAAACAGAAACACGCTTTTCCCGTAAGGTTTTTTCATCAAACAGGATGTTTCTCCGGTCTCCGTGCCGGCCTATGGTATAAACATGAGGGTGTTCAAGAAGTATGAGTGTATCAGACAGTTTTTCTTCCCGGCGAAGAGCATGGATCTTTTTCTGCCAATGCCACGCAGTTCCATATTCAATTTCACCGGGTGTCCAGACAATCAGCTTTTTCATATGATATCAGAGAACGACCCGTAATCCGGGTCAAATAAACGTTTATACAGGCGGGGAAGGGATTGATCCGTTTGTTCAGCGAGATAATTACAAATGATACGAGCAGAAAACCCGTAATTAATATCGTCAGTATTTTTAATGATTTGCCTGACTTCTTCGGGAAGGATTCGCCGATTGATGTGAAAATCGTCCGGTTTTCCGCTTAAAAAAGTTTTGAAAATCCGCTCAAGTATATACTGTCCTTTAAATTCCACCTGTTCCAGCCGGGGTGATTTAAACATGAGATCCACAGCAATTTTCTTATAAAGATTATTCTCCCGTTCAATTTCAGCAGGAATAATCAATTGATATTTATACCGGTTACTGATGTTTTTCAAAGGATGGTCTGTTTCAGACAACGACACATTTTCAATAAAATCCCCGGTTCTTGTTGCGATAAAGCGCTCAAACCGGGATTTGTACTCAAGCGGGTCATAAAGGCTGCTGACCCAGGATTCTTCTTCCGGATCAAGGTCATTCTGCATGGCCCATTCATAAACGCTTTTTCGCGATATAAATCCGGCCTGAAACCCGTCAAGAAGATCATGAAGAGCATATGCCACATCATCGGCCCAGTTCATAATGCTGCATTCCAGACTTCGTTCCCTATGGATTTTATCGTCAGGACTTAAAAATTTCAGATACTTTTTTTGGTCATCATAAAGAAATTTTCCGCTTCGGTCACTTTCCGACCAGAGGATTTTATATTTCATGATACCATCAAGGAATGCCCGGCTGGGTTTCATTCCTTCACTTCCGTCACCGGTATCATGAATTTTTTCTGTGATGATTTTCAACGTTTGGGCATTGCCTTCAAAACCGCCTGCATCTTTCATTAGCATGTTCAGGGCTGATTCACCGGCATGTCCGAAAGGAGGGTTGCCAATATCATGAGTCAGGCAGATCGCTTCAATTAAATCTGTATCAATGGCTTTCTCTTTCAGAATATTCTGATTCAGCACATTGGCGATTGCCCGGCCGATTTGGGCAACTTCAAGACTGTGAGTAAGCCTCGTTCTGTAAAAATCATAGGTCCCGCTTAAAAACACCTGGGTTTTACTTTGAAGTTTTCTAAATGAAGGACTGTAAAGAATTCTATCACGATCCACCTGGAAAACGGACCTGTAATCTTTTTTACCTCGCGATTCCAATGTTTCAAGATCAAAGTCACAATAAAAATCTGACATTATTTGATTACTCATTATTATAAGTCTGTTTTGTTGGGATGGACAACAGTTCGAATGGATTGTCCCATCCGAAGCGTATTCAAGGCTTCGTTGATTTTATCCAGGGTAAAATGTCCGGTGATCATTTCTTCCCAGCGGATTCTCTGATCTTTCAGAAGTTTGATAACATCGGGGATTTCACGAATGGGTGCTCCTACGGATCCGATCAGTTTAATTTCATCCATAATGATTTTGCTGACGAGAAATGGAAGTGTGTTGTCTGCGTAGCCGCTGAGCACAATTCTTCCCCCTTTATGAAGAACATTTATTGCCTGAACGAGTGTCCGCGGCGTGCCAATGGTTTCAATAACCACATCTGCTTTTCCTTTAAGCATTTCACAAACACCCTCTTCACAAACCCGGCATTTATTTGAATTCAATACGCCGTCTGCACCGTAATCCCGGGCAATGTTCAGTTTCCAGTCGAAAATATCAACCATGTATACATGTGCATGCTTTAGTTTGGCCATCTGTAAAACCGACAAACCGAAACCGCCACAACCGAAAATTACCACGGTTTCTCCCTGACGGATATTTACCCGGTCAAACACCAGATGATATGCTCCTACCAATACATTACTTATCAGGCTTCCCAGTTCAAAGGAGAATTCATCAGGCAGACGGGTTAAATGGCGCTGATCCACGGTAATGAATTGAGCGTAACCGCCGTCAATATGGTTACCCGGAATTTTAAGGTTTTCACACTGGGTTTCATTCCAGGATTTACAGAAAAGACAAGTTCCGCAACTGATAGTTGCAGGTACAATTACACGGTCTCCGGGAAGATATGCGGTTACTTTTTTGCCGGTCTCTTCGACTGCGCCGGCTATTTCATGACCGAGTATTATGGGAGGTTCTTTGTATGTTGCCAAACCGCGATCCACAAACTGAAGATCTGTATGACATATCGAACAGGTTTCAATTTTTACCCGAACATCTGATTCTTTCAGGGGTTTTAAAGGGACGTCTTCGATGGATAGGGGTTCATAGGCATGATGAAAGACAGCAGCTTTCATAGTGGGCGGTGCGTGTAATTTCTTCCCGGTCATATGTTGAATCTAAAGTATTTATTTGTCATAAGAGAACGGAAATTTTACTTATTATTACCCATAACTGTAATTGGTCAGTTCGGTTTAATTAGACTTTTCCCTGGGATTAAACTAATTTTACCCTAATAATATCAGGGAGAATCGTATGCAGATGCGTTTTGTTGTACCGGGGGCAATCTTAATAATTACATTATTCTTTGCCATACCTTCACAAGCTCAGAAAATTCCCCAGAATACGTCAACGATTTCAGCGATGACATCACAACAGATTGATGATTTGATGAAAATGAAAGCGGCGGAAAACCTCTCAATTACAGATCGGATTGCCTTTTATTCAGAATTGTTTTTAGGAATGCCGTACAGCTGGACATCCACCGGAGATGGCGAATGGGCGCTCTATGAAAGTTGGCCGTTGATGAATCTGGATTCCACGAACTGCATGGTATATTGTGAACATGTTCTGGCATTGTCAATTTCTGACAGCTGGGATAATTTTTTCAACAATCTCCAGCAAATTCGTTATCAAAACGGGATTATCGGTATGCGTACAAGAAATCACTATACAATGGGAGACTGGCTGCCAGAAAATAAATGGCTTCTTGATGATGTAAGCCGGTCAACAGGAGGACAATATACGAAAACCATGACCCGGACGATTTCCCATGAAACGTTTTTTAAAGGGAAGGGGATTACTGACTTGAGATACGTCAAACCGGATCGGGAAATAACAATCGATTATATCCCCATGAAAGATTTGGATAAAATCAGGGATAATCTCAGGAACGGTGATATTGCTTCTTTACTCCTGGCTGATAAAACAGACATCTTTTCTGCCCATATGGTGATGGTTATCAAAAAAGACGGGAAGCTGATCATTCGGGAATCGTCAAACAGTCAGTGGACAACTTTTGACACTCCCTGGGATGAATGGTTGAAAAAAACACAAAAAAGGAAGCAGTATGCAGGGATGGCTTTTATGAGAATCCGTGCCGATCTGAATAAACCCAACACCGTTGTCAATCCGATGGATATATACTCATTAAAGAAGAAAGCGGGTCAATTATGATGGAAAAATGGTTTTTAGCTCCAATATTATTTGTTTTGGCTCTGCTGATCATATTATTATGGCCGTCTAAGCCGGCAATTCCGGTATATGGGTATAAAAACCATATTGTTGACGAGGACACGCTTTTATACCGTTTTCTGGAGCCGGTTCACGTAAAAAGGAATTGTTCATATCCTTTGGTTCTTTTTCTCCACGGTGCAGGCGAGCGGGGAAGCGATAATGAAAAGCAGTTGACTCATGGAACAACTATCTTTCTTGAACCGGAAAATGCGAAAAGGTACCCCTGTTTTGTTGTTGCTCCTCAGTGTCCGGAAGGAAAGCGCTGGGTGGAAGCACCCTGGAATGAAACGATTCATCACATGCCGGAAAAAGCCTCCGAAAGTATATCCCTGGTGAAAGATTTGCTGGATTATCTTATGGAAAAATATCCGGTTGATCCGCACAGAATTTATATTACAGGTTTGTCCATGGGAGGTTTTGGAACATGGGATATGCTGATGCGCTGGCCGGATTACTTTGCTGCCGCTGCGCCGATTTGCGGGGGTGGCGACACATCACAGGCTGAAATTATCAAAGATATTCCTGTATGGTTTTTCCACAGCGCGGACGACAGAGCCGTACCGGTTGAACTCTCGCGCAATATGGCTTTGGCACTTGAACGTGTTGGAGCGGATTACCGTTATACCGAATATGATGATGCAGGTCATGCTTCATGGAAACCGGCGTATGCCGATCCTGATTTATTAAATTGGATGTTTAAACAAGAGTCTGATCGTTAACCGGGAATTTACATCCCAAAATAAACCATGGCTTGAACAATCGGGGCTGTTACTTTCAGCAATTCTCCGTTATTTGCGTTGGATATGGAAACCCTGCTGTTGACTTTCCACTGACTGGTATCAACAATATAAAAAAGAGCTCCTCCGTTAATTCTGATTCCGGCCCGGGGAGAGAATTGATATAAAAATGAAATTTGCGGCATAAATGTTGGGATTTGCCGGGCAGTTAACCTTGTTGTGGTAAGAGGGCCTACAAAAAGGGTAAGCCAGTCCCGGGTGGGTGTGGATTCAAAATACTCTACAGACAAAGCGCTTACTCCGCCTGACAGGTTGAGTGTAAACTGG
The DNA here is from genome assembly GCA_002452555.1 of Fidelibacterota bacterium UBA6817. Classification (GTDB taxonomy): domain Bacteria; phylum Fidelibacterota; class Fidelibacteria; order Fidelibacterales; family Fidelibacteraceae; genus Fidelibacter. Next base: position 14,100 of record DKER01000054.1, read on the forward strand.
GAGCTGTAAGAAACGGGCATAATAAATTCCAAAAAGAGAAAGCC